>NZ_JBIOAG010000014.1:0-50078 GCF_043951795.1 Liberiplasma polymorphum
ACTACTAACTGTTCAACACGTCTTACAAAGCCATCCCATTCGTCTGTAAGATCGTCCAGTCTTTTTCTTCCTTTTCTAGTTATACTAAAATATTTTCTTGCTGGTCCATCAGGAGATTCTTTTAAATAAGTATCTAAATATCCCTCGTGAACCATTTTTCTTAATATTGGATATATTGTGCTTTCACTGATTCCTAAGACTTTATCTATAAATTGATAGATGTCATATCCATAGGTATCATTATGTTTTAGTCGACTTAAAACACATAAATCTAATACACCCTTTTTAAGTTGTACACTCATGGCTTCACCTCACTACTCTACATAAGTCAGTACTATATAATGTATAGTAGCATACACTGTATAGTCTTGTAAAGAGAAAAAATAAAAAATGTTGAAATTTTTTTAATTTCAACATTTTATCTTAGTATTTAGTCAATTTCAAGGATTCTAAATGAGTTAGTTTTAGTCCCTATTGGGAACCCACCAGTAATAACCACACGGTCACCAGAGCGGACAAACTTATTCTTGATGGCGTATTCTATACTTAATGCAACAAGGGCTTCGGTATCAGTTGGTAAATCAAACGGAATAGGATGAACACAACTATTTAGTGCTAAACTTCTTGCTTTTTTCTTAGTTGGGACTAGTGCTAATATTTTAGTATTCGGTCTAAATTTAGATAAAATTCTTGCTGTATTGCCACTTACTGTAGGGGCAATAATCAAATCAACATGTCCTTGCAATACTGAATAAGCAACACTCATTGCAATATTAGTTGGAATATCTTTTTGTGAAGTTCTTGAAGCGCGATCTACGATTTTTTTACGATCTATTTCTACTTCTAGACGCTTCGCAATACTTTGCATTACGTTAACACTTTCAACTGGATATTTTCCAATAGCACTTTCACCGCTTAACATTATTGCATCTGTACCGTCTAATATCGCATTAGCAACATCACTCACTTCCGCTCGTGTAGGGCGTGGGTGTTCTTGCATGCTTTCAAGCATTTGTGTTGCAGTAATACTAATTTTATTTTTAGCATGACACATATTTATAATGTGTTTTTGTATAACAGGGACTTCCTCAGGTGGGACTTCAACTCCTAAGTCTCCACGTGCAATCATAACCCCATCGGCTACGTCTGTAATTTCGTTTAGATTGTTAACGCCTTCTTGGTTTTCTATTTTAGCAATAATTTGAATATCGCATTTATCTTGAGATTCCAAGATTTCACGAATTGCTAAAACGTCTTCTTTTCGTCTTACAAAAGACGCAGCAATAAAATCAACATCATGCTTACAACCCCACAAAATATCTTCTTTATCTTTTGCGGAAATATAATCTAGATTAAGTTTCATGCCAGGGACATTGATACCACGACGGTCTTTTATTGTATGGGTATTAAATGACTCGGTGATAATAATGCGGTTTTTAACATCGATATCAATAATCTTTAAGGATAAATATCCATCATCAACAACAATGGTTCCACCGATATTTGTATCTAAATATAGGTTTGGATAAGTTACACTAAACTGTGTTTCATCTCCTAATATTTCTTCCATAAATATCTTTACAGTTGAACCTATTGTAATTGTCGCTACGCCGTCTTTAAATTTATGCGTTCTAATTTCAGGCCCTTTTGTATCTAAAAGTGACGCAACATTTGTGCCTAATTCTTCATTTAATTTTTTCATAATATTTAAACGCTCTTCATGTTCTTCATAAAATGAATGTGAAAAGTTTAAACGCATTGTATCCATACCAGCTAATATAAGTTTTTTCATCATTTCATACGATTCAGTCGCTGGTCCGATGGTACAAATTATTTTTGTTTGATTAAAGGGAATCATTGTTTCATCTCCTATTTAACGAGTTTTCCGACTAACCCGTAACGTTTGTTTGTGTTTGGTTTCACCATTTTTAATGCTTCTTCAATATCGTAATCAACAACTTCAAGACCACGTTGTCCAATTACTTTTGCGCTAATATCTTTACTTAATAATTCAACTGCGTATTCAGCCATTTCTGTAGCCATTACTCTATCAAACGCTGACGGTGTGCCACCACGTTGAACGTGTCCTAAGACGGTCGCTCTTGTTTCATAACCCGTATATGCCTCAATGTCTTTTGCAAGTTCAAACACATTTAGCATTTTTTCTGTAACAACAATGATTGCATGGCGCTTATTTCTTAGGTATGAACTTTTTACAGCATCGAGTGTAATTTGTTTATCAAAGCCTGTTTCTGGGGTGATAATAAACTCACTACCAACAGCGATGCCTGCATATAAGGCTAAATCTCCGCAATGTCTTCCCATAACCTCAACGACACTACAACGTCTGTGTGAAAATGATGTATCACGTAATTTATCAATGGATTCAACCGCTGTATTAAGTGCGGTGAAAAATCCAATGGTGTAATCTGTAGATGGAATATCATTATCAATGGTTCCTGGTAGACCAATCACTTTGATACCAAGTTTATGTAGGGCAAGCCCACCCATAAAAGTTCCGTCACCGCCAATGACGACTAATCCATGAATATTTTTATCAAGTAAATTTTTAACGGCAATTTTTTGGTATTTTTCTTCAATAAATTCCGGAAAACGCGCACTCCCTAATATGGTTCCACCACGATTTAAAATACGCGAGACAGTTTCTCTGGTCATTTTTTTAATTTCACCTTTTACAAGTCCTTTATATCCATTATAAACCCCATAGACATTGAACCCGTAGTGAAAGCCACTGCGTACAACTGCTCTAATAGCAGTATTCATTCCCGGTGCATCGCCTCCAGATGTTAGTACTGCAATGTTTTTCATAATTACACCTTCTTTAAATAATTACTTTTTTTCTAACTCTAATTTTTTTGCTTTTTCGATAGTAAATTGTCTTTCACTATTTTTCAGTTTTACCTTTCCTTCAAATAATAACACATCATACTTATCTAGGAAAGCCTTCACTTCAATGTAAGCGTTTGGGAAACAAACTGCATCAATTTGTGTTAATTGATCTTCTAAAGTTAAAAAAGCCATCATGTCATTTTTTTTCGTTTTAATTTCTTTGATGCGCGCCACACTAGCTAGTAAATAGACTGACTTATCAAGTGGTAAATTTTGTAAATCGGAAGGTCTTTTAACTTTATATTTTTCTACTAAGTACATATAGGCTTTTAACTTATTTTGACTTAAGTTAAACCCTAAAGCATCTTTTTCATAACGTTTGATTAATACATCTTCAAACTCTGGTTTTTCGTTATATTGAAATTCATCAGTGCCAATACTGCCTTGATAGCTAATAAAGTGTTGAATGGCATCTAGATTTTCTATCATGGTTTGCTTGTTGATTCCAAATGAATCACATGCACCTGCATAAATTAAGTATTGATAATTCCTTTTATTTAATACGCTTTGTGTTTTCGCTACAAAATCAACAAATGAAGAAAAAGGTTTATCTCTAGCTTCTAGTATTCCAGATACAACGCTTTTGCCTATGTTTTTGATTCCGATTAGAGGATAATACATGGTTTTTTCATTAAAAACAAAGTGTTCACGACTTAAGTTCACATCTGGTTTTTTCACTTCTATGCCTAAAGCAAGTGCTTCTTGCATATATTCACGCATTAAAGATTCATTTTGTAAGGCACTTTGCATTAAGATTGCAATAAAATGTGCTGGATAATTAGCTTTTAAGTAAGCCATCCAATATGAAATCATCGCATAAGCAACTGAATGCGATTTGTTAAATCCGTAATTCGCAAAAGTTACAATATAGTCATAAATTTTATTAGCTAAAGTTTCATCTTTACCTAATGCCATGGCTTTACTTACAAATCGTTCACGCTCAGCTTGTAAAATGGCATCACTTTTTTTACTAACTGCTCGTCTTAACAAATCCGCCTCATTCATTGAATACCCAGCATACTTTGAGGCAATCGCCATGATTTGTTCTTGGTAAAGTAAAATACCTTCAGTAGATGATAGGATATTTTTTAAATCTTCATCTAAGTAAGTCGTAGGTAGTTTTTTAAAGCGACGTTTTAAATACGTATCAATACTTTGCATGGGACCTGGTCTAAATAGTGCTAAAATGGCCACAATATCTTCGAAAGCATTGATTTTCATGTCTTTAATTAACTTTCGCATACCACCAGATTCTAACTGGAATATACCTGTTGTAGAGCGTTCTTTTAATAAATCAAATGTTGCTTGATCATTTAACGGAATATGATTAACATTAACGGTTTTACCTTCATTGCGTTTAATTGATTCTAAAATGTCTTCTATCATCGTAAGATTTCTTAATCCTAAAAAGTCCATTTTTAAAAGACCCATTGATTCTAAATCTTCTTGAGCATATTGGGTTTGGTACTGCCCGTGTAATCCTTCTTGAATTGCAGTAAATTCTGTTATCGGAGCGTGCGATAATATGATTCCTGCCGCATGAGTTGACACGTGTTTTGGTAAGCCTTCAATGTTTGAAGCGACTACTAACCATTCATTTAAGTGCGGGTAATAGTCCATACGGTTTAAAATGTCATTATCGTTTTCAATCATAGTGTTAATTGATTCATATTTATCTGCTTTACGGACGATTTCATCAATATATTTTTTTTCTACATTAAATATACGTGCTGTATCTCTTAGCGCACTTTTCTTTAAAAACGTTCCAAAGGTACATATATAGCTGACATATTCTTGGCCGTAACGTGTTTTAGTATATTGGATGATATCTTCACGAACTCTGTCTGGAAAATCGATATCAATATCTGGCATGGTCAAACGCGCTTTATTTAAAAAGCGCTCAAATAATAAATCAAACTGTAATGGATCTATATCTGTAATCCCTAAACTATAAGCTACTAAACTTCCTGGTGCACTTCCGCGTCCTGGACCTACTAGTATACCTTTTTGTTTAGCGTATTTAATGACATCCCAAACAATTAAAAAATAATCATCATAACCCATCTCATGAATCGTTGTGAGTTCTTTTTCAAGACGCAACAAATATTGGTCGGTTGAACCGGATTTATCTTTTAAACGTTTTTGTAGGCCTTTATGTGCTAAAGCTTCTAAATAGTCTTTAGAGCTTAAGTTAAACTCATTTTTATATATAGGAAGTTGCGCTTCTTTTGTCTTTAGGGTTAAGGTATGGTTTTTAATAAACTGATCTAGCTTTTTTAATTGTTCTTTTGATAAGTGATCAAAAGCTTTTTTATGTTTAAACGTGCCATCAACGATTTGAGTAAAGTCTTGTTCTGCTGGTTTTTGAAATATCGACTTAAGACTATCAAAAACAGCATGATCATGATGTTCAAAATAGCGTACATAATCAACGTATACACGATTTAAATTCCCTGTATAATTTACATCGAAATGTTCGTTTTCTGCTAAATAAAGATGTTTCGTGAGTTGTTTTAGTTCATGAAACAATGTTTTCAAACTCGCTTCGGATGCTTTTGATTGGTAGATTTCACCGTCATGACAAAGAATGAGCAATGATACTGAATCTAAATATTTTTTTGTTAGTTCAAAAGGTAACACTTTATTAAAACTTTGCAAACTTGAAAGCTTTAGTAAATTCTGGTAGCCTTCTTCATTTTGCGCATAGGCTATCACATGAATCATATCGCCACTTAAAATCGGTTCTAAAAAGAGTTGAACTCCAATGACACAGTTCAACTGCTCCTTTTGTGTCTTTTGATAAAATTGGTAGACTGCATGCATCTTTGTGTCTGTCAAAACAAGCGAAGAATATTCGTACTCTTTCGCTTTTTCTATGAGTTTATTTAGCGTAATATTCGATCCATTAAAACTAAAGGCAGTTTCTAAATATAAGCTCGCAATTTCCATGTAATCACCTTTTCTTTTATGGTATTATTGTACCACGAAAAACATAGAAAACGACTAAACAACTTTTTATTTACTGGAAAAAAAGCTTCTTAGAAATCCTCTAAGAAGCTTTGATTTTTTTATAAATATGTTTTTTAAAAATAAAGATAAACGTCAGGCTTACTGCTAAACTTATTAATGTAATTTCTAAATACATTAAAGATTGTTTAATATTGTTTTGTTGTTGCTGTGATAAATCAAGTTGAAAGTGATGCGCCTCGGTGTAACCATTTTCTCCGTATATGGTTAAAGTATAGTGTCCTGATTCAGTTATTTGATAGCCGCTTTCAATGAATCTATTGTTTAAATACCCAACACCGTTAAACGTAATGGTCTTTTCTTCAAAATATACTTGTTCATTATAGATTCCTTTGAGATTGGATGCTATAGTAAATGGAATAATTTGATGATAACCATTAAAGCCTTCGACAATGAGTTCGTAATGACCGGCTTGTGTAATAAGTGTCCCTGATATATAAACGTCATTGTTTAAATAACTGTGTCCCCTATTTATATCAATAGCAACTGAATCATTTGTGATTTGATTTGCAGAAATACCACTTATAATTGGATGAATGGTAAACGTAACTATTTGATTTTTATAAAGTATTTGATAGTAACCTGGATAATCAAGTGTTTTTTGGTGAGTAATTTTCTCTTGATTAACAATGCCTCCATTTAACAACGTGATGGTTACTTCACCGTAATATACACCATAATTTACAACACCATAAACAATCCCGTCATAAAGAATTTCTAAATTATTATTAAAGCCTGCATGATAATCACCGTGAAATTTATCACTGACATAAATGATTTGATGATCTTTTTGGATTCTTAATATTTCTTCTTTAAACTTAATTGATTCATAACTTTGATATTCTTCATCAAATACTATAAAGTAATCAAAATCATGGTGATAGTAAGCATACTCATCCTCATATAAACTTCTAACATGAAAAATAGGTTTACCCTCAAGTAAAATCATTGTTTTAACTTCTTCTAAATTGCCTAAGTTTAAATGTGTTTCATGGAGGATTTCACCGGTTCTACTAACGATTAAAATATAAGCATCATAATAGTCTGGTCCTTGATATGATGTATCGGCAACATACCCATAAATAATGTAGTTTTCTAAATCGGTATCAATCCCATTTACATTATATTGATAATGCTCATCTCCTAAAATGATATCAAAGGGATTGTCATTTAAAAATGCGATTTGAATTTTCCTATCTGGCAGTTTTACTACCTCTATTTTCGTTTCTAAAACGGTGTACGTATCTTTGCTGCTTGCATGAATGATTTGGCTTTGAATAAACAGTAATGTGATAAAAATAAAAAAAGCAATGCGTTTCATATTATACCTCCTTCTTAACCGTATAATACGTTTGGCATTGCTTTTTACTTTTTTATTTTTTATTTCATTAATCTAACAGTATCACGTGCAATCATAACTTCTTCATTTGTAGGGACTAACAGTAAATGAACTTTAGAATTTTTACTAGATATAATGGTTTCAACCCCACGTGCTTCGTTTGCTTTTAAATCAAGTTCAGCCCCTAGTGCTGTACTGATGCGTTCAACGATCATTTCACGTGTGTTTGGGGCGTTTTCACCAACACCTGCAGTGAAAGCAATCGCATCTACACCACCCATACTAATAAAGTATGAACCAATATAATCAGCAATTTGTTTTGCTTGTTTACGGATTGCTAGCAAACTTTTTTCGTCACCTTTATAAGCAGCATCCCATAGATCACGAGAATCACTGGATACACGGCTTATCCCTAAATATCCTGAAGCTTTATTTAAATCGTTCATAACTTGTTGAACGGTTTTGTTTTCCTTGGTTGTAATAAACTCAATAATAGCAGGGTCAATGTCGCCACTGCGTGTGCCCATTGAAATACCAGCAAGTGGTGTAAAGCCCATTGATGTATCTACACTAATACCGCCATCAACTGCGCATAAACTTGCACCATTACCAATGTGTAAGACGATTGTTTTTAGTTCTTTAACATCTTTATTTAACATCGCTGCAACGCGTTGAGAAACATACTTGTGACTTGTTCCGTGGAATCCATATTTTCTTACTCGGTATTTTTCATACCACTCATAAGGGGTAGAATACATGTATGCATCTTCTTGCATAGTTTGATGGAATGCTGTATCAAATACGGCAACTTGTGGTGCGTTTGGCAATGCTTTTTTAAATGCAATAATCCCCGTTAAATTTGCCGGATTATGTAACGGTGCCAAATCACTAACTTCATCAATAGCATCAAGGACTTCATCGGATATTAGAACAGAATCACTAAATTTTTCTCCGCCATGCACTACTCTATGTCCAACACCTAATATATCTTCATATGATTCAACAATATTAAGTGAAACGAGCTTTTTTAATAACATTTTTACTGCAACAGTGTGATCTTGTATATCGAGTGTTTCTGAAATTTTATCTCCGTTTACTTTAATTGAAAATACGGCATTAGGTAATCCGATTCTTTCTACTACGCCGCTTGTTACTACAGTTTCTGCTGGCATTTCTAAAAGTTGAAATTTTAACGATGAACTTCCTGCATTTACAGCCATTATTTTCATTGTACATCTACCTCTTTCTTTTTGAACCACTGATCCATTTTATTTATTGCTTTATTAAAAGCTTCCAAATCAGAAAAACTTGGTAAATCGACAATTAAGAAATCATTAAGTTTTTCAGACTCTTTTGTTTTTTTCTTTAATATAAGGATACTTTTTGGGTGGGTTTTAAACAACCCTTCATCTAGTTTAATTAATCCATATAAATGTGCTTTTTTATCTAATAATTCTTTAAACAGTGCTTGTTGTTTTTGTTCAAAGAAATCATTTTCTATAATAGCGATTAAATAATGTTCTTCTTTTAAATGTTCTAAGTGATGAATAATTGTATGATAGGGTAAATAAATATCCTTATCATCCTTCTTATGTGGGGGGAAATCCGTTACGATTAAATCATATTTACCCGCTAAATAAGTTAACGTGTCTTGTAAAAATACTTGGTGGTCTATGTGCAAACTATCTAAGATGTTTCTAGCTAAGTCACACATGAGTGGGTCATCATCAATCCCGTGAACTTCAAATGGTGATTCATAATGATTATAAAGCGTTGCAACTAAATTTGAGGTTCCTATTAATGGATCAAAGATTAAATTAATCGTTTGTGATTTATATAATTTTTTGACCAAATAACTTAAAAAAATGCCGATGGTGTCAGGCGTCATCTGGGCATTTGTTATGCGTGCGTGTTTAAAACCTTTAAGTAGAGCTAACTGAATCGCCTTACGAATATTCTCATTTGAAAAACTTATTTCAACTATTTTCGCTTTTTCTTCTTGAAAATATGCGATAATATCATCAGATAGTTCTTTTGTTGTGGTATTATCTAATAAAAAGTTAAGTGCTTCTTTTATGCCTTCTAAATACAGTGATTTATCCACTGCATAAAGTTTCATTGCTATGGCATCAATATAATCATAGAAGATTTCAATATCACTTGTTTTGGACATAGTATCACCAAAGCAATAATAACATAATTCACTTTTTTTGTCTATGGTAAAACGGCAATTTTTAGCCATAAAATAAGTGAATACCCACAAAATATGAATGGTTATTCACCTATTTAGCCGTTTTAATTACTATATTAATAATTGTTATTTTTATTAAATATGACTAAAGGTATCTAAGTTGAAGAAATGTGCGTATTTTGATATGATATCCTTAAGGAGGGACGGCATGAGAAAACTTGTCATTAAATTGATTGAAGGCTACCAAAAGTTAACAAAAAATACAAATCCTACATGTCGATATACTCCTACTTGCAGTTCATATGCTAAAGAGGCTTTTCAAACTAGAAATTTCTTTGTGGCTTTATGGCTAAGCATATGGCGAATATTAAGGTGTAATCCCTTTTCTAAAGGCGGTTTTGATCCTGTTCCTAAAAAGAAAACGCACCATAAGGAGGACCATTAATGCATTATCTTGAAATCACATTACTGGGTAGTGATCATAAAACACATGCTCTAAAAGATTTTTCTGGTAAGAAATTACTTTTGTACTTTTATCCTAAAGATAATACTAGCGGCTGTACTATCCAAGCAAAAGATTTTACTGCTTATAGAAGTGACTTTGAAGCTAAAGGTTATAAAGTCATTGGTGTAAGCAGAGACTCTATTAGGTCTCATGAAAATTTTATTCAGAAACAAGATTTAGATTTACTGCTTTTAAGTGATCCTGATGAGGTATTAATAAAAGCCTTTGATGTCTTAAAAGAAAAACAAATGTATGGTAAAAAGTATCTTGGAATCGAACGCAGTACTTTCCTCATAGATGAACAAGGAAAAATAGTAAAAGCGTACCGTGGTGTTTCTGCAAAAGGACATGCAGAACAATTATTAAGTGAGCTCTAAAAAGGTGTAAAATGCATGTTTTATGCCTTTTTTAATTTTAATAACAAAAGTTTAGTAATACTATACTAAATAAATAGAAAAACTAAAAAAAATACTTGCATTTAGATACGGTTTTGATACAATAGTATCGACTCTAATTTGAAAGGAATGATTTTTAATGAAAAATCGTAAATTATTTACTTCGGAATCGGTGACAGAAGGGCATCCAGACAAGATCTGTGATCAAATTTCAGACGCGATTTTAGACAAAATTCTTGAAGATGACCCAGAAGCGCGTGTGGCGTGTGAAACAGCTGTTACTACAGGGTTAGTCTTAGTTATGGGTGAAATTACCACCACTACATATGTTGATATTCAAAAAATAGTACGTGAAACTGTTCGTGAAATCGGTTATGACCGTGGAAAATATGGTTTCGATGCTGAAACTATGGGTGTATTAGTGGCAATTGACCCACAATCACCTGATATCGCACAAGGTGTTGATGAAGGTAAAGGGGCTTATTTAGAACAAGGCGCTGGTGATCAAGGGCTTATGTTTGGTTACGCAACGAATGAAACACCTGAATACATGCCAATTACAGCGGTACTTGCTCAAAAATTAGCACGCCGTTTATCAGAAGTTCGTAAACAAGGTCCAATGACTTATTTACGTCCAGATGGAAAAACGCAAGTTACCATTGAATTTGATGAAAACAATCAACCAATTCGTATTGATGCAATCGTTGTATCAAGCCAACATGCACCAAATATTAAACAAGAACAAATTCATGCAGATGTAAAAGAATATGTTATTAAACCAATTATCCCTGTTGAATTAATTGATGAAGATACAAAATTCTTCATTAACCCAACTGGCAAATTTGTTATTGGTGGTCCACACGGAGATAGTGGTTTAACCGGTCGTAAAATCATTGTAGATACCTATGGTGGTTATGCACGTCATGGTGGTGGTGCTTTTAGTGGGAAAGATGCATCAAAAGTAGACCGTAGCGCTGCATATGCTGCGCGTTGGGTTGCTAAAAATGTCGTTGCAGCTGGATTAGCAGAACGTGCTGAAATTCAATTATCTTATGCAATTGGTGTTGCTAAACCAACAAGTATCCGTATAGATACTTTCGGTACAAACAGTGTTGATGAAGAAATTATTATTGAAGCGATTCATAAAGTATTCGATTTAAGACCTCGTGCAATCATTGAAACTTTAGGCCTCAAAAGACCTATATTTAAACAAACTGCAGCTTATGGACACTTCGGTAGAAATGATCTTGATTTACCTTGGGAACACTTAAACCGTGTTAACGAGTTAAAAGTTGCTGTGGAGCAATTATCCTAATGGCTGAAAAATTAGCCTTATATGGATTTAATAATCTCACAAAATCGTTATCATTTAATATCTATGATATTTGTGTAACTGAAACAAAAAAGGAACGCGAGGCCTATATTAAGTATATTGATGAAATGTATAACTCAAAACGCTTAACAGAAATACTAGAAGAAGTTACTGCACGAATTGGTGCTAATATCTTAAACATCTCCAAACAAGATTACGAACCCCAAGGTGCTAGTGTTACGATTTTAATTAGTGAAGAAGAAGTTCCTGTGCATGCCCTTGACGATTCATGTAATCTTGGTAAGTTAACACCTACTAATGATACTGTCGTTGCGCATTTAGATAAATCACATATTACTGTGCATTCCTATCCAGAATCTCATCCTGAAAAAGGTGTTTCAACGTTTAGAGTAGATATTGATGTATCTACGTGTGGTGAAATTTCACCTCTTAATGCACTTGATTACTTAATTTCAAGTTTTGATTCTGATATTATTACAGTTGATTATCGTGTGCGTGGGTTTACCCGATTAGCCAATGGTAAAAAAGTATTCATTGATCATGATATCGATACCATTCAAGATTATATTAAAGATGAGACTGTCGATCGATATACACTCATTGATGTTAACATTTATCAAGAAAATATCTTTCATACAAAGATGATGTTAAAAGAACTAGACTTGAATAACTATTTATTCGGTAAAACTAAAGAAGATATTACCGCTTCACGTCAAAGAAACTTATTAGACAGTTTACGTCGTGAAATGAAAGAAATTTTTTACGGGATGAATCTCTATGAAAAATAACCATCAAAAAGCACCGCTTTATGATGCGTTAATTCAGTATGGATTACACACACAAGTAACCCCATTTGATGTTCCAGGACATAAAATGGGGCGTGGAATCCCAAAACGTTTCATCGATGATGTGGGTGAGGCCATCTTCAAAATCGATGTCAATAGTATGAAAGAACTAGACAGTCTTTCAAATCCAATAGGTGTTATTAAAGAAGCAGAAATGTTAGCTGCTGATTTTTTCGGTGCTGATCATGCTTTTTTCTTAGTAAACGGTTCTACAAGTGGTGTACAAAATATGATTATTTCCACTTGTGGGGATAACGATAAAATAATCATGCCAAGAAACATGCATAAATCTGCTTATAACGCACTAATTTTATCTGGTGCAGAGCCTATTTATATTGACCCAACAATTGATGAAGATAGTGGAATCTCAATGGGTGTAACTTTAGAAGAAACTATAAAAACCATCGATAGACATCCGGATGCTAAAGCTATTTTGTTGCTTCATCCAAACTATTTTGGTTATACTTCAAATTTAAAAGAAATTATAGATTATGCTCATAGTAAAAACATGATAGTTTTGGCAGATCAATCTCATGGTTCCCATTTTTCACTTCATGAATCATTTCCTATCTCTGCTACAACTCTTGGAGCAGATTTAACCACAATTAGTATGCATAAAACAGGTGGTTCTTTGACTCAAAGTTCCATTTTATTACATAAAAACGGCTTAGTTCCATATAGTCGCGTGCGTTCTACGATTAATATTGCACAAACATCTAGTGCTAGTTACTTACTTTTAGCTTCATTAGACATCGCTAGACAACATCTTGCTTTAAATCAAGCAACATTGTTTGATGAAATGGTTGAATTATCGTTATATGCTAAGCATGAAATTAATAAAATACCAGGATTCAAAGTACTAAACAGTTCTATTTTAGATGGTGATGGTATTTATAGCCATGATTTAACTAAACTTACAGTAGATGTAAGTGCTTATGGCATGACAGGATTTAAAGTCTACGATTCGTTTAAATCGCTTTATAACATTCAATTAGAATTAGGTGAAACCCATGTGGTTTTAGCTGTGATTAGTGTTGGCGATACGGTGGCCTCAATTCAGACACTTATTGATGCTTTTAAATCTTTTAGCCAAACCTATCCATTAAAAGTTCGTAACGGTATTAGAAGCATTAGATTAAAAATTCCGCGTATGGTTTATACACCAAGACAAGCATTTTTTAAACCAAGTACATTAATGGAGTTGTCCAATAGCTTAGACTGTATAGCGGCTGATTCAATCATGGTATATCCACCAGGTATTCCGTTAGTTGTCCCCGGAGAACTCATTACTCAAGAAATTATCGATACTTATATTTATTTAACTGAACAAAACAACATCGTCATCGGTTCGCATCATAAAAATGATGGCATATATATAAAAGTTTTAATACCATAAAGGAGCGTGGACTTATGTCAACGAAAAAACGTTACACAGAAGCATGGGTTGAAGATACTCATTTTAGCATCGATTATGATGAACATTTATATCATGAAGTCACACCGTTTCAAACGATTGATTTTTATACTTCAAAAACTTTCGGAACGTTCTTTACTCTTGATGGTTTAATGATGGTAAATGAAAAAGATGAATTTATCTACCACGACATGATTTGTCATGTCCCAATGGCGGTAAATCCTTCGATTAAGCGTGTTTTAATCATCGGTGGTGGTGATGGTGGAACTGCAAGAGAAGTTTCAAGATACACGCATTTAGAAACCATTGATATGGTTGAAATTGATGAACGTGTTGTAAGATTAAGTGAAAAATATTTACCCCTAACTGCTAAAAGATTAAGTGAAGATGATCGCATCAACTTGTACTTTGAAGACGGGTTAGCATTTGTAAAGAATGCACCAAGTGGTTCATATGACTTAATTTTAGTGGATTCAACTGATCCTATCGGTCCAGGTGAGGGTTTATTTACTACGGACTTTTATCAAAACTGCTATCGTGCACTAAGTAAAGATGGGATTTTAATTAACCAACATGAATCCCCTTATTTTGAATCTTACCGTCACGAAATGACAAGAGCGCATAAAAAATTAAAATCAACTTTCGAAATTACTGCAGTTTATCAGTTCCATCAACCAACTTACCCATCAGGGCACTGGCTATTCGGATTCGCATCAAAAAAATACCACCCAATTAAAGATCATAAACCTGAAATTTGGGAACAATATAACTTATATACAAAATATTATAATTCTGATTTGCACAAAGGTGCATTTCAACTTCCAACTTATGTGAAAGAGGCTTTAAAAAATGACTAATACTGTTACATTTATTGAATGTGATAAAACGTATGAAGAAGCAAAAACGGTAATCTTTGGTGCCCCATTTGATGGGACAGTCAGTTATAGACCCGGTACTAGATTTGCACCAGATCAAATCCGTATAGACTCAGCAAATATTGAAAGTTACTCCCCTTATTTAGATAAAGACTTAAAAGATTATTCTATTGCTGATATTGGGGATGTCGATGTTTACTTCGGTAATAAATTTAAAACACTCGATTCAATTTATGAGTGCACAAAAAAAATCGTTGATGCTAGTAAAATACCGTTTATGTTTGGTGGAGAACATTTAGTTACTTATCCAGCTGTAAAAGCGGTGTTTGAAAAATACCCTAATTTAAAAATTATTCATATAGATGCCCATACTGATTTACGAGATACATTCTTCGGTGAAGAATTATCGCATGCGACCGTGTTAAAACGTGTCTACGATTTAGTTGGTGATCATAATATTTATCAATTTGGTATTCGTTCCGGGCTGAAAAAAGAGTTTGATTTTGCTAAAGAACACTTTTATATTGAACCCTTCACTGTGAATACTTTACCTGATATAGCAAGTACTTTAAAAAATACCCCGATCTATTTAACTTTAGACTTAGATGTCTTAGACCCTAGTATAATGATGGGAACTGGAACACCTGAGGCTGGGGGGATAACTTACAAAGAATTAATGCATGGACTATACGCCCTTAGCAACCTTAATATTGTTGGCTTAGATGTTGTAGAATTATCTCCACACTATGACCCAAGTGGTGTTTCTACTGCAATTGCCTCAAAAATTATTAGAGAGTTACTACTAATCGTAAATAAATAACCCTTAACTATATAAAAAGTAGGTTTTTTCAAACCTACTTTTTTTAATGATATGGTGTATTAATTAATTTAATGGTGTGCTCAAGTGGTTCTAGTAATGCTAAATGCGCGTTAGAAAACTTAATTCTAAAGTATAGACTTCTCAGTAACCCCTTAGTATTTTCTTTAAAGATGACTTTTTCGTCAATACTTTCAAATATTGGTTCTTGTTTAAACTCATTGATCCAATCAATAATTTCATTTGTTGTTAATAGGTTTGAGTTAATAGCATTTATTATGGCAGAAGTGAATCTTTCTGTTTCCCCATAACAATAGGCAAAATGTTTTAATGCTACTTTTTCTTTGATTAATGCCATTAGTGTTTGCATTTGATTTTTAGTAACGTAAGTACAAAGTGGAATAGTTTTTAATGCATCTGCAGCATGAGCCATACTATGGGCCCAGCCCTTCTCACCTACAAAACCACGGTAATCAAGTTCTTCTTTAATATATATAAAGATTTTATCGACTACTTGATTAAACTCACCTATATTGAGGAGATTATTGTCAACTAATGCAAAATACAGAAGTATTTGCTTAATGATTAACATTGAAAATGAGCGATTAAATACAGAATCATCATTGGTTAGTCCTAACTTATAAAAAAGGTGATCATCGTTTAAGCATAGGGTTAAAATCTTTAACAATTGCTTGTTAGTATACTGTTTTGATGTTATCATTTCCCAAATAAATTCGAGAATTAGATCATCTCTTAAATAAGCATCTACTGTGCCTATATGATGTATAGAAGCCAATGTTAGTTCGAATAAATCTTCTTTATTTAGTTGCCAATCATTACGTTTTATTTCAGTTAGTTTTTGTTTTAGTTCTGATTGATTAATCATAAAATAACTCCTTAGCCCCTATTAATGTTTTTGGGGAATAACACAATTTCCGAACTCATCAGATTCTTTACATTTTCTAAGTGAGAATTTAATACCAAACGGTCCAAATAACTCGTAAACGACTGTGGCAATTAATACAACTGCTAACACTAAGTTTCCATAATATGTATTATCTAAAGATGCTTGTGTATAAAAGGCAAGACCAATGGCTGCTTGTGCTTGAGGTAATAAACAAAGCCCTAAGTACTTTCTAACACTCTCATCTGATTTCATAATTTTAGCACCAAACCATGAACCAATCAATTTACCAAATATTCTAAATACAATGTAAATAATAGCAATCCATGCAACTTTTGAAAGACCTAAAGCGGGTGATTCTTGACCTAATATAACCACTATTTCGGCTCCAACAATTGTGAAAAAGGCAATCATTATAGGTGGTGAGAACTGATCAATGACATGTTCGGTTTCATGCTTAGCAACACGGCTTGACATGTTGGCAAATGTAATGCCTACCCCCATAGGTAATAAGATAGGTGATAAGTGAACGTGATCACCTAAAAAATAAAAGCCACGGTTAGCAATGGCAACCGAGATTAACACAGCCACCAATGCCGTTACAAATACTACTGAATCTTTTTCTGGGTCATCATAATCGAGTTTTTTAATAATGACTTTAAAAATAAATCCTATTGTGAATGCGATAATTACTGAAAATATTAATTCATAAATTGGTCCTACCAATATATCGTTAAATGTAAGAATCTTTCCGTTGTGTTGTGCGACTGCGTAAGATAATACTACACCAAAAACGATTATCGCAAATGCATCTTCTACACCATGTAGTGGGACTAAAGTATCTGTTAAAGGCCCTTTAGAACGATAGCGTTTTGTGAGCATTAATATCGGACCGGGTTCTGTTGCTATAGCAATCGCACCTAAAACAAGCGCTATTGGTAATGGTATTTTAAAGATAAAAAGCCCTATAGCGGTAAATCCGAACGCAGCAAGCGCTTGTATAATGGTGATTACTAATACTTCTGCTCGTCTATTTTTAAGTTTCTTGAAATCAAGTTCCATACCGATACTAAATGCAATGAATCCCAAAGCAATACTCATAATAACTTTAAAATTATCCATAATATATTCATAGTTATATACTAATAAAAGCCCACCAATGATGAGCCCGATGACAATATATCCAGTGATATTTGGAATGTTAAAACGTTCAATAAACCTACCGGCAAACATACCGATAATCACCATTAGTCCTAATAACAATAATGCGTCAAATCCACTTGTGGATTCGGCTGCAAGATAATAAAACATTCACAGCCCTACTTTCAATCATATATTTGTAATACAACATTTAGAGTTTAACATAGCTTTATCAAATTAACAATATCTTTATAACAATCTTAATCTACTTAATTAACAAAATGAAATAACTAAGTGGTTAGTCAAATCTTCCTTGAGCAAAATCCTCTGACTGAACAGCAATAAGCATCCATTCTGAGCGATTTTTAATATAGTGATAAACATAATTAACTTGTGCCTCGTGTGTTTTAGCTTGAACCATTTCTTGTGGATTCGGCCATACATAGTGATCTAGTATTTGCCAACGATTAAAATTTCTTTGTGCTGCAGGGTTAATTGCTTCATGCATAACCCAAATACTATCTAAAAAATCTGACATGTGATTAAAATAAATCTCCATATAACGCAGTTTAAACTGTTCACGAACTTCTGGTATATCCATCATTAACTTAAACCAACGATTTTTATGATCTCTCATACCATACCAGTTTTCCACACCATAATCGATATAATCAGCATTTCCAATTGCTAAATCAAAATCCCAAAGTGGTCCCATTTTGATTGGGCCACCTGGTAATTTGTAAATATTAACACTACTCCAACCTACATCAACGTTTTTGAATAACTCTTGTACAATAAAGAAATCAATCCAGTTATCTATATCAATGTATTCTTCATAACCTTCTTTATTTAATAAAGCTGTTTCCATATCGATAATAAACTGTTTAATAAATGCTGTTTGAGCCGATGTATAATTACTGTTTGATGGGTTAGGACTTACAATTTCATAAGGAATTCCTGCAACGACAATACCATCAACGTTTTCAACCCCACCTTTTTCAAAGAAACGGTGATCAAGTTCTAAAAAGTAGCCTGTATCAACGACACCAGGAACACTTTCAAAGAATAATTTTTCTTCCCTCAACTCAACTTGTTCGGTTAAAGTATAAACACCTTCATAGTTTCCATTCACATAAAGCTCAACAACGCGTGTTTGGATAACATGATCGACAGTATCTAGGTAAGATGAGAACTTATGAACTAAGGTGTTTCTTAGTAAAGACTTATCTGCATATTCAGCTAGTAAAACATAATCTCTTGCTGTGGGCAATCCTAAAATAGATACTTCTTCTAAAAATCTAATTCTGAAAGGTTTTTTCGGCATTCCCCATGTGGAGTTTCCTCTACCTCTAAGTAATGCATTTTCAGTTTGAAATATTTGATATGTTTCACCATTAACATTACCCTCAAATAAAATATTGATACTATTATATTCAGTACGAGATACTTGGTTAATTGGAATGTCCATTGTTATATAAATTTTATGATTATTTTTAGCTGAATCCACCGCAATTAGTTGGATCGGAAAATCATATGTTTTAATCGTTCTTCCGTTTTTAATTGTTGCAGTAATTTGAGTTGATTCATCGGCAAAAGGACTCTCATAAATAAAAATATCTTCTAATTGATTTCCTTTAAATGTCCATGTGATGTCATATTCTCCATAACTTGGCAGTAAAAAATCACTATTTACACTTGATGGTAAACGGCTTTGTAATATGGTTGCAATATCATCATAATCAGTCTCATCAATTCCATTTACTTGACAAGCAGTTAATAAGAACATAAAGAAAACAAAGTGCAATACAATTGATATATTTTTCATAGAGTACTCCTATCAGTCACTTATTTCTAACACATCTATCTTATCATAAAACACAGTAAAAACGATACTTGAGTAACGATTACTGACTACTTCAAATAAAAAAGACATCGCTTAACCAATGTCTTAGGTTTTAAAATGGTGCGGGTGACAGGAATCGAACCTGCACTCCGAAGAACTAGATCCTAAGTCTAGCGCGTCTGCCAGTTCCGCCACACCCGCATTTTAATGGCTGGGCTAGGTGGATTCGAACCACCGATGTCGGAGTCAAAGTCCGATGCCTTAACCTCTTGGCCATAGCCCAAAATAATATGGGGCGACTGATGGGAATCGAACCCACGAATGCTGGAGCCACAATCCAGAGTGTTAACCACTTCACCACAGCCGCCATATTAACTTGATTTTGAGACTATTAACATTGTATGCAATAAGACTATAATTGTCAAGTCATAAATACACATTTTATCTAAGTCAAGTAATACCTTATTGTATTGTTGGAAATAAAGTCTATATATAGTATAATATATATACGTATAAACCTGAAAGGCGGGTGATGATTTTGACAAGCAAATCACGAATAATCAACAACTTTAAATCATCCTCAATTCTTTTAGGAGTCTTTATTATGGTTATTTTGTTTTTAGAAATAACTTTTAAAACTCGTTTATTATATTTTGAGTTTAGAGTTAACCAGATATTTAATATGGACTTCTTACGCAATATATTATTTACAATAACATACGGATTATTTGTTTTAATGTTTCTAAAACTATTCCGACCAAATACTGTTAAATACATGTTTATTGTGTTTACGCTTTTGTTGGTTGTTTTATATTTTTCTCAAGACATCTACTTTTTAATATCTAATAACTTTTACTCCTTTGCCATTTCAGGAGAAATCGCAAAGGGATTTACTTTCTTTTATAGACTTCCTCAAAGTTTAACCTGGAGTCATATTTGGTACTTAGTCCCTATTATAACAATGTATTTAATCTTAAGAGATGAAAAAATAAATAAGCGATCACTGTTTAATATTCGTTACACAAAGATTACTCAACCCTTCGCGATTGCATTTTTAGCCTTCTTAAGTTTATTTATATCGGTTCAAACAATTAGTTCATATAAAAATCCTGACGATATTTACGATTTTTCTGATTACGATTTATATATACAGCCCGTTGTCCCACACACTGCAATGCGTAAATTTGGTGTAATTACTTATGCTCGTATTGATTTACAAAATGCTATTATTAGAGATCGTGAACCCTCTGAAGTTTCAATGGATGAGTTAGTTAAACAATATTTTGCGGAAAAAAACCCTCATGAAATAAATGAAATGACTGGTGTATTTGAGGGTAAAAACTTAATCATGATTATGGCTGAATCATTAGATACTTATGCGATTGACCCTATAATGATGCCTAACTTAAGTGCAATAATTAATGAAGGTTGGACGTTTGATAATTTCTATGCACCACTTTATTACCGAAATACTGCGGATACAGAGTTTATGGTGCAAACAGGTTTTTATCCAAATAAAAGTATTCAATTAAGTATGTTATCTTATTTAGATAATACCTTCCCAAATACTTTCCCACGATTATTTGAACAAGCGGGTCATACACCGATTGCATTCCATAATTTCAGTGATCATTTTTATCCCCGTGCACTATTTCATCCAACCGCTTTAGGTTACCATGCCTATTACAGTGATGAAGGATTGGAATTAATTACCCCACCTAACAGTGAACGTGAGGCACGTGGACATTATTGGCATAGCGATCTTGAAATGATGCAAAACGGTTTACCAATTTTATTAGAAAATGAAAATTTCTTTGGATATTTCTTAACCGTTACTGGT
This sequence comes from Liberiplasma polymorphum, assembly GCF_043951795.1. Lineage (NCBI taxonomy): Bacteria > Bacillati > Mycoplasmatota > Mollicutes > Liberiplasmatales > Liberiplasmataceae > Liberiplasma > Liberiplasma polymorphum. The sequence continues at coordinate 21,379 of NZ_JBIOAG010000014.1, forward strand.
CATTTACCTTATGAAGCTGCACGTCATGATTTTGCTTTAGAACACGCTGATCATGTTCGACTATTGCTTGAACTTGATGGTCGTGAAGAGGTTGATGAAAGTATTGTTTATTATCATGCCGCTCAATGGGAATTCGATTTAGCTATAGGATATCTTATGGATTATTTAGAACAAGAAAATGTACTAGATGATACGGTTATTGTTATATTTGGTGATCATTATGCTTATGGTTTAGACCGTGATGTCATTTGGGACTATGATACTGTTAAAAACCCTGAGACCATGTTAAATATTCATAATGTACCACTCGTTATTTATACACCCGGCTTAGAAGCACAAAGCTTTGATAATTTCTTTGCAACAGTTGATTTGCTCCCTACATTATCTAATATGTTTAACTTAAACTTAAATTACCAACAAATTATGGGTGAGGATGCATTCAATAGCGTACAAAATACAATTTTATTTTCTTCTACTAGTTTCTTAACAGAAACTTACTACTATGAAGTAGAAAGAGATATCTTCAGATACTTTGGTAGTGAAGATGAGCCTACGGTTGATTATAGACCATATATTGGACAAATGTTCCATAGAATCAATGTTAACAACTATGTATTAAACAATGATTATTTTTCAGAATTCTACGGAACTAGGGAGTTCATCATAGAAATTTTTAATTATAAAGATGAGCGCTACTTTTGGCCAGATTAAAAAACCTATCACAAAATGTGACAGGTTTTTTTTATATGATAACCGATTCTTCTTTTTGTCTTAGTTGATATTTCAATGTCATAAAATAATACGCATTAAATACAATATAAACGGCTATGGTGTGAATAATCGCAAACCAAAACGATGTCAATCCTGGTAACAATACATGTAAAACCGCTTGATTAGTTAAGTAAAAGTAGTCTGCTTGTAAATAGTTATTAAACGGGATAAACCCAACCAATACTATTCCAAACGCAACAGTCGCATAATTCACTTGTTTGTAGGTTGGTTTATAACCTTGAATACGTATTAAGAAAAATGGAGTGCCTGCAAGAATATAGTGGTCGATGAAGAATGTTTCATTTAATAAGGCAATGTTTTCAATATTACCATTTGGAAAGAAAACAGCAAATATACCGGTTGATCCCCAGAAAAACAATAATGGGTGAAGTCTTTTGTTTGGGTAAAACATATAATATAACAAAGCAAGTGCTGAAATACGACAGATAAAAAAAGGTAATGATTCTTGCGTTGTGAAAGTCCCCATAATTAGCGGATATATATAGCGGGTAAATTGAGTATATATAAGTATAATTGTAATAAAGATCCAAATGAGTTTCTTGTATCTAACAATAAATGTTTTCTTTTTAAAAACTAAATATATAGTAAATAATGTAATAAAGTTATAGATTAGATAGATTATATAAGGATTCATAAAATTAAAATAAAGCATAACTCGCCTCCTATCTATCATGATTATACCATGATAAAAAAAAATAGGCATTAATTAATGCCTATTCAAAGAACCAAGAAAGTCCAAATCCTTTAGGACCTACATGGATAGAAAATACAGGCCCAAGGTAGTCTTGAACTGTAAGTGCGACGTTTTTAAAGTTTTCTTTAATGAGTGCTTCAACCGCTGTTAAATTCTCAACTGAATCTATTTGAATCAAACGAATGTGAAGTTTTTTCTTTTCTCCAAAATTTGGATCGTTTTTAATTTCATCAATGAAAAATTGATGAAGTTTTTTATGTGTACGCTCTTTATGATAAAGTTTTAGTTTACCCTCAACAATTTTAATAACCGGTTTAACTTTTAATACCGTCCCGATCATAGCTTGTGTTTTTGATAATCTTCCACCTTTTTGAAGTGAGAACAAGTTTTCTACTGTAAACATTAAATAGGTTTTATCAAATAAGCCATCCATACGTTTAATAATCGCTTCGAAGGATTTACCTGCTTTAATCATCGATACAATTTCCATTGCAAGTAACTCATTCCCATAAGCTGCATTATTTGAATCAAATACATAAACATCATCAGGATTTTTCATCATATTCTTAGCTAAAATTGCACTTTGATAGGTCCCGCTAAGTCCTTGGCCAATGGTTAGTACCAATACTTTTGTATTACCTGCTTTAAATGATTCTTCGTACGCTGTTACAAATTCAGATGGCGAAGGTTGAGAAGTAGTTAAGCGCGCTTTTTCATCTTGTCTTTTAAAAACAAAATCATTATCAATTTCTAATTCTTTTAGTGTTTCATCTCCATCAATGACATTGAGTGAGACAACTTGAATTTTGTTATCTTTTAAAAATTTTTGCGGTAAATAACATGTGCTGTCTACTATAAAACCAATTTTTTCCATACAAATCTCCTTATAATAAATTATATATAGCTAAAAAGTGAAATATTGAACCTGAAAGTACAAATAAGTGCCAAATAAAATGTGCGTATTTGAATCTGTTAATGTAGAATACTACACCTGCAGTATAACTTACTCCACCAATAATTAGAAAGTATAATGCACTTTGAGGAATAACTTCATACACATTTGGCCAGATTGCTACTATGCTCCATCCCATTAATAAATACATGATTAAATGTAAAACGTGGTATTTTGTTACCCAAATTGACTTAAGTGTAATTCCGATTAAGGCTATTAGCCATAAAACGGTTAATAGTGTGTAACCTGCTCTTGTAGGTAATAATATAATCACAAATGGTGTATATGTTCCTGCAATTAATATATAGATTGCACTATGGTCTAGTCTTTGAAATACTGCAATCACACGCTTCATACTCGGTGGAAACGAGTGATAAAGTGTGCTTGATAAATACAGTAAAATTAGGCTGATACTAAATATTAATGTCCCAACTAGTGTATTTGTGTCATGAGCATTATAGATTAGTACGATTAAGGCAGATACTGATAGCAAGACACCAATGCCATGACTGATTGCGTTTGCGATTAGCTCACCGAGTGGATGTTTATTCATGAGTTTACTCCTTTAAAATACTTATATATAAACGGTAACAAATATTACTCTATCTGTCAAGGTAATTAAGTAAAAAGAGCTAGTAAAACTAGCTCTTAAACAGGTGTATGAGATTCGGTAAATATTTTTGATGGAAAACATATCGATCATCTTCTAATAAATAATGAATTTCTTTATCTAATTTTTTAAGTTTAGTATTTTTCATTAATTCATCGTATTCTTTCATCATTTGAATGTATACAGCATACCATAACTTATAATCTTCTGTTCTTGCAAAATGCTTAATACTACGATGCTTCATTTGCCATGGTTTTAATCCTGCATAATGAATTCCTCTTAATACATCAAGTAATGGATACCCATTAAACGAAGAGTACTTTAGGTCCATATTATGCCATTTACCACTCATTTTAGCTGTAATATATTGCATTTCTGGCCATGGATAATTACTAATTTCTTTTTGTGTAGTTACTTGATTAACGTCATTTAAAATTTCATCATATAAATCCATAGTTGGCTCAAATAAATATAATGCTGCATTCATGCCCATATTTTGATAATCTGTTTTTACACGATCGGTAATTTCTTTTGGAATGCGTGTTCCCATAGGATATTTTTCATATACACGATGCCAAATCCATGTTCCATCAACATATACTGAATCTGGAATAATATATTTACCATCGTGATATTCCATACAATACTCTTTTTTCTCATTAATAACACCCGCCGGTGCAGGAAGTGTAAATAAAGTATCATAATCTCTAATTGGAAGCAAATCAGCATCCGCAATAATGATTTTTTCGTAAGCTTTTCCTAAGTCGCCATCTTTACCTAATCGTAAAGCATTAAATCTTGTGAATAAGAATGGACGATCTTGTCGTTCGTGACGTTCTTTATGTGGAACAAAAATTTCTGCTAAAGAAATAACATCATCAAATAAAACTTTTAAGGCTTCAATTCCATTTTGTGATACCTGTTCAGAAACTATACATATTATATCGGCAGTTGTTTCTTGTTTTCTTAGTCCATAAGCAAAAACAAGCGCCCCAGGAATAAAAGAATCGTTTCTCATCACAAAGGTCACAAACGCATTTTTACTCATTGTATCAATCCCATCATATAATTTAAATTCCAGCTTTTAAGCTTTGATGAACTTCTGTTAAAACGTCTTCTTTAAGCGATTTCCCTTCTTTAATCAACGCATCTACCTTATGCGTAAAATCTTGTTTCATCGCTTCATCACTTAAGCCTGAAAGGTTTATTAAAATATTTAAACAAGCCCCTTCTAGACCAGCATATAACATTAAAGCACTTACCCCGACATCAGATAATGCATTTTTATTTCCATAAGTACAAATCGCCCCAATTTTACGTAAAGCTTCTAAGGCTATATTAGCGATGGATTCTGGAATTTCAATGGCTTTTAATGTTGCTTGTTCAACTGCTTTAGTACGCTTCTTAATTTCAGAGTCTGTATCTTTTGGTAATCGATAGGCTTCCATAATCGCATTAAATGCATCGGTATCTCTATCAACTAAATCAATAAGTTTTAACTCGAGTGTTTTTACTGATTCATGTGCATCAATAATTTTTTCTTGAATGGCTTCATCTAGTTTTTGAAATTTTTTCTTTGGTATGGTTAAGTGACCCACCATTCTAATTAATCCAACGCCCATTGAAGCAGCCACTGCACTGACACTTCCACCCCCAGGTGCTGGTGAGGCAGAATCCACTTCTGCTACAAATTCTCTAACACTTAAATCTACAAGTTTCATTGGGTTTCCTCCTTGTATAATTGTTTATCTTTTACGACTAGTTTACCGGCTTTAAAAACATGTTGTACATGACTAGTTGCAAAGTGATATAGTACATAAGGCCAGTTCGGCGCATCATAGATAACTAAGTCTGCCGCATAACCTTTTGAGATTATCCCTCTATCTGATTCTCTACCTGCAGCGAAGGCTGCGTTAATTGTTGCTGCTGTGAGAATTTCAAATGGACTCATCTTAAGGTGAATAGCTGCTAAATTTAATGTAAACAAGAAATTTTCACTTGGACTACTACCAGGATTATAATCACTTGCTAAAGCTATGGCAATATTACGGTTAATCATTTCTCTTACTGGTGCATATTGACTATTTAAATAAAACGAAGTACTAGGTAATATTGTAGCGATAGTATGACTGGAAGATAGCGCCACTAAGCCTTCTTCATTAATTGCCATTAGATGATCTGCACTCGTTGCTCCTAAGTCGCAAGCTAGTTTAACACCACCTAAGGCTTTAATTTCATCTGCGTGTATTTTTACTTTAAAGCCTTGTGTAATGGCTTCTTTTAATAGGTTTTCACTTTCTTCTTTTGTAAATGCGCCATCTTCGCAAAAAACATCTACGAACTCTGCTAAGCCTTCTTTTTTAACTTTCGGTAACATATCTTTGACTAACTGTATAAACGCTTCTCGATTATCTTCGTAAAGTTTTGGTATGGCATGGGCACCCATAAATGTTCCAACAATATCTATAGGATGATCTTCATTTAGTTTTTTTTGTACGGTTAATTGTTTTATTTCTGTAGCTTCCTCAAGACCATATCCACTTTTACCTTCAACGGTAGTAACTCCGTTTAGTAACATGATGTTTAGACTTTTATAGGCTTGTTGATATAAGGCTTCTTCACTTGCTTGTTGGGTTGTTTTAACTGTACTGTGTATGCCTCCGCCTTCTTTTAAGATATCTAAATATGGCACACCACGCATTTTCTTTTCAAATTCATATTCTCTACTACCTGCATGGACAATATGCGTGTGCGCATCAATTAAGCCTGGTGTAACGAGTTTTCCGTCAGCATCAAATAATATTGTATCATGATTTTTATACCGATCAAAATCACCAATGCCAACTTCAATAATTTTATCATCTTTAATCGCAATATAGGCGTTTTCAAGTTGAATGACATCATTCATAGATGGCCCTTTTAAGGGGTTTCCCACGTTTTTAGGTGTTAATAAAGTGCCAATGTTATATACGATAAGACTAGCCTTCATAAAATCACTCCATATTGGCTTCAATAATTTTAAGTGTATCAAAGTCTCTAAATTTTAAATACTCTTTTGCAAATGCGGTAATTTGCTCAATAGTAAGCGGTTGTGCATGCTTAATATTATGTACATCAAAATAATATTCTAACGATCTAAGAATTGTATCTTTTGGAATTAGTCCTACGATTTCTGTATTAGGCACTTCAACATGTTCACGTTTCGCTTCCATGATGACTGTTTCAAAGATACGGTAGATAGGGTTTTGTTTATAGTTTAAAATATTCATCGTGACTTGTACATGTTTTCTTTCATTTAAATAAACGGGACCTGCTTGTATATGTTTAAATCCACCACTTGAACCACGAATCGCTTTTGCGATTCTTTTAGCAACTTCAATATCTTCTGTAGCCAAGTCAATATTGTAGGCAATTAACGGCATACGCGCACCAACACCTGTAACGCCCGCTGTTGGATGAATTTCAGGATTTCCATAGTCTGGATGCCAGTTTTCTTCTTTTATTTTATCTTTCATTCCTTCAAACTCGCCTTTGCGAATTGATGGTAAACTTTTTCTATCCGCTTTTTTTGCAGCTTCGGCATACATGAATACAGGAATATTTAGTGTATCACTAATGAGTTTGCCCATTTCGTTAGCAATTTCTGCACATTCTTCCATGGTAATATTTTGAATTGGTATGAAAGGCACCACATCAGTTGCGCCCATACGGGGATGTTCCCCTTTTTGCTTGTTCATGTCTACATGTTTAGTTACTTTAGCCATAAACTTAATCAACGGTTCAATCATTGAAGATGGGTCTCCTAGTAAGGTTACTACTGTGCGATTATAATCTTTATCTGGCTCATAACTGATTAGTTTGAATCCTTCTTGATTCTTAAGTGGTTCTACAATTTTATCAATAAGTTCTAAATCTTTTCCCTCAGAAAAATTAGGGACACATTGAACAATACGTTTCATATTAGTAGCCTCCTTTAATGTAATGTTTTTTAACTAATTTCTTAAGACGATCTTCATCGGTCAGGTAAGGTAAGGTAATATGACCGTCTTTTTTATCATTAAATATAGCACTAGTTTCTATAGCGTGTGGATTTCTAGCCCAAGCTCTTCTTGACACACCGCCCATAACATCCCATAGCATGGCGCTTTTCAATATCTCATCTGTTTGATTACTTCCATCTAATACCATACCATAGCCACCATTAACTGCTTTTGAGATACCAACACCACCGCCATTATGTAGTGCAACTAAACTCATTCCTCTAGCAGCATTTCCAGCAAATATATGGGTAGCCATCTCACTCATAATATTAGAACCATCTTTAATATTTGAGGTTTCTCTAAATGGTGAATCAGTCCCACCTGTATCGTGGTGGTCTCTTCCTAACATAATTGGTCCGACTTCGCCATTTCTCACCATATCATTAAATTTTAAGGCGATATTCATACGACCCCAAGCATCTTGATATAAAATACGCGCTTTTGTACCCACAACGAGGGCATTTTTCTTAGCATCTTTAATCCAATTGTAATTATCTAAATCTTGGAAACGTCTATTGGGGTCTATAGCATCCATTGCGGCTTTATCTGTTTTATCTAAATCTTCATTTTTTCCAGATAAACAGACCCATCTAAACGGCCCATACCCGTAATCAAACAGTACAGGGCCCATAATATCTTCTACGTAACTTGGCCATATAAAGCCATCTAAGTCGTTTTTCTTATTCTTACATATTTCAACAACACCAGCATCAAAAACGGCTTTCATGAAGCTATTACCATAATCAAAGAAATAAGTCCCTTTTTTAGTTAATGCTAAAATTGCATGGTAATGTCTAACAAGACCTTCTTTAACTTTCTCAATAAATTGTGCCTGATCTTCTTTTAACAATTTAGTACGTTCTTCAAATGATAAACCTTGTGGTGTATAACCACCATCATAAACATTGTGACAACTTGTTTGATCACTTAACAATTCGATATGAATATCATGGGAAACGGCGTATTCTAGTAGTTCTACTACATTACCATGATAAGCTAAACTCACACCTTTTTTCTTATTTTTATAGTAAGAGGCGCGTTCAAAAGCTTCTTGGGGTGTCTTTGTAACTTCATCTACCCATCCTTGTTCATAGCGGGTTTTAATACGAGATAAATCAACCTCAGCGACTAATCCAACCCCACCTGCTATTTTTGTGGCTTTTCCTTGTGCGCCACTCATACCACCAAGTCCACTGGATAGAAACAAAACCCCAGCTAAGTTTTGATCGTTCGGTATTTGTAATTTACTTCTTCCAGCATTTAGTAGTGTAGAATATGTTCCATGAACAATGCCTTGTGGTCCAATGTACATCCAACCACCTGCAGTCATTTGACCGTAATTAGCTACACCTAAACTTGCCGCACGGTTAAAGTTATCTAAATCATTATATAGTCCAACCATTAATCCATTAGTTAACATCACTCTTGGTGCATGTTCAAATGATTTAAAAATTCCAAGGGGATGGCCAGATATGATGACTAATGTTTCATCTTTTTTTAGAACCTGCAAATATTTTTTAACAAGTTGATACTGCATCCAGTTTTGAAAGACTTGTCCTGTTTCTCCGTACGTCACTAGCTCATATGGATATAAGGCAATATCAAAATCCAAGTTATTATCAATCATTACTTGGAAGGCTTTCCCTTCTAATGTATTTGCAACATAAGCATCTATAGACTTTCCTTTAATCAGCGACTTTGGTCTAAAACGATAGCCATAAATTCTACCATAGGTTAATAGTTCATCTAAAAATTCTTCCTCTAATCGTTCATGCCAATTTTCCGGAACATATCTTAATGCATTTTGAAGAGCTAAAACGACTTCATCTTCAGTTAAGTTCAAGTTTCTTTTTGGTGCTCTTCTTATACCTTTTTCAAATGCTACTTTATTTGGTAATGTTGGAAAAATATCAGCTAATGTAAACAGTTGATGCGCTTTTATGAATGTATTATCCATGGATTTCCCTCCTTATAGAATTTATTTTCTTTAATTAGGGTTTCGCAGCTAACAATATAAGGGTGCATGATAGTATCTTTTTCTATAAATGGTACAAACGCCCTTACCGTTTTATAAACATCTTTTAGGATTGGGCTAAGTCCATCTTTTCCTCTAAAGTCTAGTGCTTGTAAAGCGGTTAATATTTCCATACCAACAACTTGTCTTGATTGTTCTATAACTTTTAGTGCTTTTCTTGCAGAGATTGTCCCCATTGATACATGATCTTCTTGATTTCCACTTGAAGGAATCGAATCAACACTAGCCGGATGGGATAATACTTTATTTTCACTCACTAAAGAAGCAGCTGTATATTGAATAATCATAAATCCCGAGTTAAGCCCTTTGTCTTTTACTAAGAATGGTGGTAAATCTTGATTAAGTGCGGGATTAACTAAACGCTCTAATCTACGCTCTGAAATGTTTGCAATTTCACTTACAGCAATCGCTAGATAGTCCATTGGTAAAGCAATGACTTGTCCATGAAAATTCCCAGCACTAAGCGCTTTTCCATCATCAAATACAACTGGATTGTCTGTGGCTGCATTCATTTCACGTTCTACTTTGTCTTTAATAAATAAAAGTGTATCTAGTGTTGCCCCATGAACTTGAGGTACACATCTTAAAGAATAGGCATCTTGAACGCGTTTATCACCTTGATGGGTCACGTTTTTACTGCCATCTAGTAAATGCAACATTTGCTTGGCGATTTCAATTTGACCTTCTTGATTTCTTATCAGGTGAATCTTTTCATCAAAGACGTCTATAATCCCTTCTAACGCCTCAAATGTTAAGGCTGCAGAGATATTAGCAGTATGGAGAAGATTGAATGCATCATAAAGTGCATGCGCCCCAACACTCGTCATAGCTTGTGTACCATTAATGAGTGCTAACCCTTCTTTTGCCTTTAATGATTCTAGCGGTTTTATATCTGCTCGTTTCAACGCTTCAACCGCCGATAATCTTTCCCCTTTATAAAATACCTCACCAAGTCCAATAAGTGGTAAAGCCATATGTGCAAGTGGTACTAAATCCCCACTTGCCCCAAGTGAACCTTGTTCATAAACAATTGGTGTAATACCTTCATTTAAAAAAGTCACCATTTTCATGACGGTTTCTAATCTTATGCCGCTATAGCCTTTTATTAATGCATTAACACGTAGCAATAACATCCCACGTATAATTTCTTCACTAAAGATATTGCCAATGCCACAAGCGTGACTCTTTAAAAGGTTCTCTTGTAACTGATCAACATCATCACATGAAATACGAACATCGCTTAACTTACCGAATCCTGTATTTATTCCATAAACTACACTTTTACTGTCTATAATTTTTTCTATTGTTTCACGCGAGGTTGTGACTTTATTTTTAGACGCTTCATCTATTTCTACTAAAGCATATCCTCTGGTCACTTTAATAAAGGCTTCTAATGTTAATTCGTTCCCATTTAGTTTAATCATACTAGTCCTCCAGTGTATTGATATCGGTATAATAATATCATAATAAAGGCAAAAATAAAAGCGTTTACATGAAAGTAAACGCTCTATAATCATAAAAAAAACAGCTTATAAATATGCGGGGTTTAAAAGCTGTTTTTTTTACCTAATTAAAGGATATAAATTGGCAGGGGTGACAGGATTCGAACCCGTACTAACGGTTTTGGAGACCGCTGTGCTACCGTTGACACCACACCCCTAGAAATGGTGGAGGGGGACGGATTTGAACCGCCGAACCCTAAGGAACAGATTTACAGTCTGCCGCGTTTAACCACTTCGCTACCCCTCCGAGAATGCGCACCTATTTTGCGCTATCTTATTATATCAAAGCACCCTTTTAAAATCAACCGGTTTTTAAATAAATTTCTTGGTTAAAAAAATAAGCGATTTCTCGCTTATTTTATATCATAACCTTTAGACATTATTAATGATTTTATCGCTTCATCATCTAATTCATTTGAACTGACAATGAGTGCTTTTTCTTCAAGTAATACTTCAAACTTTGAAACACCTGACTCACTTAAAGTGTCCTCAATTCTTTTTTTACAATGATTACATGTCATATTAGAAACTTCATACTTCATGTTATCGCTCCTTTATTGTTTATAGTCTTATAATACAATATTACACCTTTTTTTTCAATTAAACCACGCTATTATAAAGTAATTGTATTGACAAATATAAAATTAGTTTCTATACTAACTATAAAGAGGATGTGACCTATGAAAACAATAATCAATTATAATGAAGTGCAATCCATTTTAAATAGCCCTTTAGTGATGATAGTGGCCAAAACACATTCGTGTTCAACATGTCAAATGATTAATGACCATTTACTTAACCGTGTTCAGTATTTAGATCAGTTTGAACAGTTCCAAATTTATGTAGATGATATAGATCAATTTAGAGGTGAATACGTTATATTTAGTGTACCTACTGTACTTATCTATTCAGAAGGTAAAGAGTTACTAAGGGAATCCAGATTTATTAATATCGATAAAATTAACCGTTTACTAAAAGCCTATTTGGAACAATAAAAAAGCGCATATCGCGCTTATTTTATAAAATATACTGTACAAAATGTATCTTTTCCATTTGTAATATCTGCAAGTAAGCCATTATTTTCAAGGTAGTAGTTAATGAAGAGATTTTCATTGATTAATGCCTCTTTTTTATAGGCTACTTTAATGCGTTTAATTTGAGATGATTTTAATGTATCCTCATCTAAAAAATTGTACGCTAAATCAACGTAATAAGCGTTATTCATGTGTTCATTTACATCGATATGTGTATGCAACACTTGAGTCTTTTTCTGATATAAAAGATTTGATTTGGTTGCTTCTACTTTGTCAAAAGGTAAAGCAACCGGTTCTTGGTGTGCATCTTTAAACAAACTGAGTAATGCTTTATCAGGTTTTACAAGTTCTTTTGTCTTTATATTAATTAGAACAAATTTGGCTTTACCTTCTATTAATAGGGTTCCATTTAAATCCTTAAAGTGATACACCCTATAGCCAAACATACGTTTAAATGAATAAGGTAATGTCCCTATGATTACTTCTTGATCTGCAACTGGCAATTGATGAATAGTTATATCATATTCAACTAATACCCAAGCTAAATCTCTTTTAATATGGTAATCCTCGCCAGCACCATAGCTATCTGCATTGTATTCCATAATATCGTTTAGAAAATGAAATACTTGTCCTATGAGTAAGTTCTTATGTTTATCGGTATAGAAGCGTTCCATTTTATAGTTTTTTTCATACATTTTTATCACCTGTTATATTATAGCACAATAATTTTGATATAAAGTAATGAAAATGGCTTATAATAGTATAGAGGTGGTTCGATGAAAATTGCTTTAATAGCACATGATAAGAAAAAAGATGATATGGTTCACTTCTGTATGAAGTATGTAGAGGTGTTAAGAGGTTATGAACTTTTCGCAACAGGTACAACAGGATCTATAGTTCAACGATCTACAGGATTAAATGTCCACTGTTTTAAATCCGGTCCACTAGGTGGTGACCAAGAAATTGGTGCCCGTGTTGCTAATGGTGAAATAGACATGATATTTTTCTTTAGAGATCCCCTAACAGCACAACCGCATGAACCAGATGTATCAGCATTATTTAGGTTAAGTGATGTATACCAAATTCCACTAGCCTCTAACTTTAAAACCGCAGAGTTATTTATTAAAGCTTTAAAAGAAAAGAACTAGAAATTATTTATTTCTAGTTCTTATTTTTATACCAACGAGCGCTTACTAAAGCGCTTAATGCTAAGATAAATCAACAACTTTATTATACCTACTGACAAGATAATACTTATCCAAATATCAAGGGGTATGATATTTTCGCTCATAATCTTCATACTATACCCCATTAACTGATATGGCATATACTTAAATAACCCCATATCAAATATTGAAAGTGTAGAAAACAAGAAGAAGACTGCTAAACTAAGGACAAGTGGCGTTAAATAGTTCTTGAATAGTGTAGAAAAATAAAGTGCGAAATGAACAATAAGTAGGATATATACAGTAAATGCAGTTAATGCAAACAAGAATTTTATAAAATCAAATGTTCCAAAGAGTATATAAGTATAGTAGACAAAAAATACACTGGCAAGAACTAAACTAACTACAATTGTTAATGAAAATATTAAACTTTTAGATAGTATATAGTCACGTCGTTTAATAGGTTTACTAAATATTAGCGGATAATGTCCTTTTGTAAGATCGTGTGTAAAATAAGCAACACCAATAAATAGAATTACCATAAAATATATCTGCGTAAAGTTAGTAAAAAATTGAACATATGCTTCATTTACAGTAGAAGGTGGTAAGGTAATTTCTATTCCTTCTTGTCTTAGAGCATATTCCATAATTTGATTAAAGTACTTAGCTGTTATTGTACTAAGTCCTGCTAAAAATATACCGAGTATGCCGATAACTAAAAATTTTGACGTTTTTTTCATATAGTTCATATCATATTTAATGATTGTTTTCATGTAACACCTCAATAAACACGTCTTCTAAAGTTTTCTCATGTTTTTTTAACGTCAAAATTTCTACATTTTTATCAATTAGATACTTTAATAAACTCATGTGATACGCTGGTTTTTTTAATGAATAAACAATCCCAGTCTCATGAAGGCGTTCATCAATTGTAAAAGTCGAAGCTTGAATGAGTTCAAGCAATGCGCTATTAGTAATGTTTGCCTCTAAATAATGCCCAATCGCATGTCGTTTTTTTATAACTGTTTGAATGGATTCTTCTAAGATGATTTTTCCTTTATCAATTAGCCCAATACGGTCACATACTTTTTGTGCATCTTCCAAAATATGTGTTGAATAAAATACCGTCATTTGGCTTTTTAAATTTCTTATAATGTCAATGACTTCTTTTCTTCCTAGCGGATCTAATGCGCTAGTTGGCTCATCCATAATTAACAATATAGGTTTATGAATTAACGCTTGAGCAATAGCTAGTCTTTGTTTCATTCCACGTGAATAACCACTTACTTTTTTCTTAGTGTTTTCTAATCCGACTTCAGCTAAGACTTCTTTGATGCGCGTATCTTTATTAGAAACATCTAAATCATAACAATCATAGGCAAATGATAAAAACTCATAAGCATTTAAATATGAAGGAAAATTAGGTACATCTGGTACATACCCAATTTGATTTTTATATTTCATATCTTTATGATCAATCGTATTATTTAAAAAAATGACGTCTCCATCATCTTTATTTAATAACGATAATATTATGTTAATAGTTGTTGTTTTTCCAGCACCATTTTGCCCAATAAATCCATAAACTTCGTTTTTATTAATCGTTAGGTTTACGTGGTCTAGTGCTAAAAAATCACCATAATACTTCGTTAGATTGTTTACTTTTAATAATACACTCATGATTCTTTACCTGCTAAAAAGTATGCGACCCATCCAAATGTAACGAGTCCAACAATAATTGCCCAAGCTATCTTAGGTATATACAATACGTTGCGTTCTTTTTTATAAATATCAATTATTGCATAGATTCTAATTGCGAGTTCAATTGCCATAATTGGCAATAGTATCGGTAATAGTTCTGCCCACTCCATTTATTTATCCTCACTTACTTTAATTAATAATTTTTGTTTCATTTGTGCTGATACAGCACTGATTAAATAAAGGATTCCAGTAACTGTATTAAATAACAAACTCACACCACCCCAAACAGCTTGATAGATATAGACATATCGTGCTTGTTCAACGGTATATTTTTGGTTAATAAGCTTGGTGAATATGACGACATTAATTAAGAAGACTGTTATTAGTACTACTCCAATAACAATAAAGATAATGCTAAAAACATTTGTAATATTTAAGAATAAATCTGCTTCAATTTCTAACATACCCTCAGCCAATAAATCTTCTTTTGGAATGGACGCCATTTGTCTTAAAATAATCGCACCAATTGCGAAAAACATAATTGCTAAGCCTTCCCAAATTAATCCTATAACAGTTAATATTCTTGAAGTGTCATCTATTTTATACATACAAATGCCTCCCATAATGTCGGTTTTATCGTGTAATTTGATAAATAGCTGGTTTGTTTTCTTCATATCTAAATCTATTATACCATCTTTAATGAAAACTTAAAGTAAAAATATCTTAGAATAGCCATATACGGTTGTTTGTTATATAAAAAGAAAAGGGCATAAGCCCTTTAGCCTTTAATATTGATGTGTTTTTTTAGAGTTATGTTTTGGTTTGCTTTAAATGGTTGTAATATTCTGGTTGCATCTTCTAGTAATTCTTTACTTGGTTCAAGAATGTGTTCTAATGGATACTCTAATCCCATATCCAACCATTTTCTTTTACCATGTGAGTGATAAGGTAAAATTTCAATATCTAAAACATTATCTAGTGTATCAACAAATGTACGTAGTTGTTTAAGCATGATTTCTTCACTATTGATGGTTGGTATTAATACGTGTCTTATAATAGTAGGTACTTGTTTTTTATTTAAATACTGTGCAAAAGCTAAAACATTTTTATTACTAGAACCTACTAAGATTTTATGGGCATCATCATCCATATGTTTAATATCAAGTAAAACTAAATCAGTAACTTCTAGCAATTGATCTATCACTTGTAATTTATTAGGATTAAAACATGCCGCAGATGTGTCAAGGCAGGTATGAATCCCTTTTTCTTTTGCTTTTTTAAATAATGCTAAAACGAAATCTGCTTGAAGTAATGGTTCTCCACCACTCACAGTAATGCCACCTTTTTGATAAAACGATTGGTACTTACTATAATCGTCTAGAATTTCATCTATACTCATTAAAGTATTCACATCTTGGCTCCAAGAATCCCTATTATGACAAAACTGACATTGAAATGGACATCCTTGTAAAAAAAGTACATAACGTATTCCAGGACCATCAAACATCCCGAATGTTTCTACCATATGAACATTAGCTACTTGATTAGATGGTTTCATGGAATGTTCTTTCAATAACCTCACGCTTTTGTTCATTGGTTAAATTTGAAAAGTTAACTGCATAACCCGAAACACGTATGGTTAGGTTAGGATATTTATCGGGATGATTGTATGCATCAATTAATTGTTCGCGGTTTAATATATTAACATTCATATGGTATCCTCCACTACGGAAATAACCATCTAAAATATTCACTAAATTGACTCTTTGCGTTTGACTTGCTACTTGTTCTAGTTTAGTTGAGTATTCATTTTTACCTAAAGCATCTGGAACAATCGTAAATGTGTTTGAAATACCATCTCGGCAACTTTCACATGGAATTTTTGATACAGATAGTAATGATTTTAATGCGCCAGAATGATCTCTTCCATGCATTGGATTTGCACCGGGTGCAAATGCTTCACCTTTTCTTCTACCATCTGGTGTGTTTCCTGTTTTCTTTCCATAAACTACATTAGATGTAATTGTTAAAACACTCATCGTTGGTACTGAGTTTCTATAAGTATATTGATTTCTAAGTTTTTCCATAAATGTATTTACTAATTCAACTACAATTTGATCGACCTTGTCATCATTATTTCCATAGAATGGAAATTCTCCAATTGTTTCAAAGTCTGTAATTAATCCACTGTTTTCATCATAGATGGGTTTTACCTTAGCATATTTAATCGCACTTAAGGAATCTGCAACGACGCTCAGTCCTGCAATACCTGTTGCAAAATTACGGATGACTTCGGCATCATGTAAAGCCATTTGCACTCTTTCATAAGCGTATTTATCATGCATATAATGAATAGCATTTAATGCACTTACGTAAGTTTTAGCTAACCAATCAAGTACTTTATCTAAACGTGACATAACCTCTTCATAATCTAAGTAATTCGCTTGGATGACTGTTTCAATAGGCGATACTTGCTCTTCTGTGATTTCATCTTTACCGCCATTTAATGCATAAAGTAATGCTTTTGCTAAATTAGCACGCGCCCCAAAGAACTGCATTTCTTTTCCGATGCTCATAGGCGATACACAACAGGCTATGCCGTAGTCATCTCCATGGTTTGGACGCATGACATCATCATTTTCGTATTGAATACTACTTGTTTCAATACTAACTTTTGCACAGAAGTTTTTAAACCCTTCTGGTAATTGGTCACTGTACAAAACTGTAAGATTTGGTTCTGCAGAAGTCCCTAAGTTATAAAGAGTTTGTAAGTATCTAAATGAAGTTTTAGTTACTAAGCTACGTCCATCATTACTCAACCCTGCAATGCTTTCAGTAACCCAAGTTGGGTCACCTGTAAAGAGTTCATTATATTCAGGTGTACGGGCAAAACGAACCATGCGTAGTTTCATAATGAAGTGATCAATTAGTTCTTGTGCTTGAACTTCATCAATAACCCCGTTTTGTAAATCACGTTCAATATAAATATCTAGAAACGATGATGTTCGTCCTAAACTCATTGCGGCTCCGTTTTGTTCTTTTACTGCAGCTAAATACCCTAAGTATAACCACTGAATGGCTTCTTGTGCATTTTCAGCTGGACGAGAAAGGTCGAAACCGTATAGCGTCCCTAATGTTTTCAACTCGTTTAAAGCGTTAATTTGTTCTTGTAATTCTTCTCTCATTCTTATATTTTCTTCATTTAACGGATAATTATAACGCGTTTTTTCTTCTTTTTTAGCCTCAATTAAACGGTCTACACCATAAAGCGTAACACGGCGATAATCACCAATAATTCTACCGCGACCATATCCATCAGGTAATCCTGTTACAATTCCTGAGCGCCTTGCTTTTCTTACATCTTGTGTGTAAACATCAAAAACCCCTTGATTATGAGTTTTACGGTACTTTGTGAAGATTTCTTTTAACTCTTCATTAATATGATACCCATAAGCCTCAGCAGCCTTCACAGCGACATTAATGCCTCCATATGGATGAAAAGCACGTTTAAACGGTTTATCTGTTTGAAGTCCATAGATGGTTTCGATAGACTGATCTATATAACCTGCATCGTGAGATACTATAGATGAAACCACGTTTGTATCAAGTTCAATGACGCCACCTTTTTCTTTTTATAATTTCAAGTACTCATAAAATTTTTCATTTAAACTTAAACTAGATTTAGTTGGTCCTTCTAAAAATGACTCATCACCAGTAAATTCGGTGTAATTCTTTTGTATAAAATCACGGACATCTATTACTTCATTCCAATGCCCTTGCTTAAAGTTTTTCCATGCGTTCATGGTCATTCCTCCTATAATACAACTTTTAACTCTCAATCGCGTTAATCATTATAACTAAAAGGAAATATCCTATCAACAAAAACAATCATTTTTCTAAAGAAAGCGTTCACTGACAGTTTTATGGTTATTGTATATTTTGCTTATATATAATTTTTATAATGACTAATTCTAGCGTTTGAGCAATCAAATATGATTACTTTTTAAAGAATAAATCGCTTTCATAATTGAATGCTTATTTGTAAAAATCTATAATACAACTTTAGTCTTATAAAAAAGAAAAGTTCATTGGTCAATGAACTTTTCTACTCATAATTTATGATGCGTACCGTCACAATATGGTACGTTTTTTGTTTGTTTACATCCGCATAAATATACTTTTTTAGTTTCTAGAGCTGTAAATTTTTCAGGTTTTAAAGTAGTTACTTTGTGAGAACCATCGCAAAACGGTTGATTATCACTTCTGCCACAACGACACCAAAAGTATGTTTTTCCCTCTTCGACTTCTACAAAATATGGTCCTTTTTGAGCAATTTTTGATTCATCCATTATAATACCTCCCTTTAAGCTATTATAGCACTAAAATAAAAAAAATCACCTAAGTGATTTATATAGTGGTGGAGGATAGCGGGCTCGAACCACTGACCCCCTGCTTGTAAGGCAGGTGCTCTCCCAACTGAGCTAATCCTCCAAACCACAATTATTTTAGCATGTTTTCAAGTTTATGTCTATGTTAATTTCGGATGTTTAACTAAGGCTATTTTCTTCTTGATCTAAACTAACTTGCTCAGGAACTGGGATTGACTTAATGTTCAATTTAATGACGTGTTCATTAAATCGTTCTTCATAATGTGCTACTTGAAATAGTTTTAAAAACATCCATGTACTTACAATCATGACTATCAACATAATAATATATCCAATGATTGCATCACCTGAGTGATTTAATCCGCTTGAATAATTCCAAAATGCATGTAACGATACGACAATTATAAACATTTGAATAAAAACCGGTTTAAAAAGGAGTTTGAAATGTAGTTTTTCTTCTTTGTTAATATAGACGAGTGTCCCCGCAAGTAGCGCAGTCCAAAAGTGATGGCCAATTCCTAAGACTGCATAGAGATTTCTAACTGTAAGCACCCCATACATCTCTCCATAGTCAAGATTTTCAATAAACACCATAAATCCATAATCAGCAGTTTCAAATAAATCAAAACCAGCACCAACCGCAAAACCAACTAATAGTCCAGATTTAACAGTTATAATTTTAAACTTCTTCAATAATAAGATAACGATTAAGATTTTAGCAAATTCTTCTAAAAACCCTGTTAAATATTCTCCCAACAAACCTTCAGGATATCCAACAATTCCTCTTACACTTATTACAATTAAAATAGATAATAATCCACCATAAACCACGAATTTTAAGATATCCATAACCGAGAATGGTTTTTCAGTGGTTGATAAAAAGACTAAAACAAGTAAAGTGATTGGAATAATCGCACTATAAAGTAGATTTTCTGTCGCGAACTGATCCGTTAAATAAGCTAGACCTAATGTAACTATTAAAAATATAAGCATTGGTTTTGCAATAGGTAAATAGGTCTTAAACACGGTGTGAATAGCACTTCTTAAATCACTTAAGATAAATTTTTTCTTTCCAGTTAATTTTTTTACACTTAAAAGACCGGTAACTGATTTTGGTCTGTAGTGTTTTTCTAAAATATTATCTTGGTAGAAGGGTTGATTTAATATTTGTCCAAGCGTGACTTTATGTTCTTCTGTCATCTCGACTTTTCCTTTACAGTAAAAAAGGATTGTATAAACGTCAATCCCTGATAAATCCGATAATGTTTGTACACTCATCTTATTTCTTTTTAGTTGTTTATTTAACCATTTTACTTCATTCATCCTGTTATCTCCTTGTAATAATAAAATCATTCTATTTAATTATAGAAAAGGTTTTAGCAATTAGCAATAAAAAAAGCCAAATGGCTTTATTTATATTTTTATAAAATAGGGTGTTCTGTTTTTATATTGCGTTAAGTGTGTAAATCCAACTTCTTTTAAAATACTAATGGCTTGATCTAAATCTTTTGTAAGGTCTTTTACTTTATGTGCATCAGATCCAATAGTAATCATAGTCCCACCAAGTTCTTTATATCGGCGAATTAACTCTTTAACTGGATGCATTACACCTAACCCATAACGTAAGCCTGATGTGTTAACTTCAATGGCTTTATTGTTTTTAATAATGGTTAGAAGAATTTGATCAATAATATCTTTATATATACTAAAATCATAACGTTTTTCTTTAAAATCACCATAACGAATAATATAATCTAAATGACCAAAAACATCGTAATTTTGGTAGGATTTAGCCGCGTCTAAACAAATTTCAAAATATCGGCGATATGCCTTATCTTGGGTTTTATTGATAAAGAAGTCTCCATTATAAAAATCTAACCCGTCACCAACATGGATTGAGCTAATTACAAAATCAAAAGGATACGCATTTAAAAAATCATCTAGTCTTTTTTTTAAGTGTGGTTGATAGCCAATTTCTACACCCATATAGATTGGAAAATCTACAGTTTTTCTTAATTTTTGTATGTTTTCATAATATTTATTGTAGTTAATCTCTTCATGAAAAAGTTCTACAGGTGTATCAAAATCAACATGATCTGTGAACATTAACCCCATTAGATTCAACGGTTTTACACGCTTGATATAGGCTTCCATAGTCGCCTCGGGATCTGCATCAGGTGAATAATTTGTGTGAACATGGTGATCAATAATTTTTAGATGGTTCATTTTATCCTCTCCTTTTACTTAACTCGCGTTCTATTAAATCTAGTGTTGTACCTTCATTAACCATGAGTACAAGTATATGATACACTAAATCACTGATTTCGTAGACTAATTCGGCTTGTGAATCATTTTTAGCTGCAATAATGATTTCACTGGTTTCTTCACCAACTTTTTTTAATATCTTATCTAAGCCTTCTTTAAATAAATAATTAGTGTATGAACCTTCTTTAGGATTTTCTTTTCTTTCTTTGATGGTATCGTATAACGATTCTAATAAAGGACGCTCATTTTCTTCGTTATTTAAAACCGTATTAAAAAAGCAGCTTTTTTCTCCCGTATGACAAGCCACACCTACTTGCTTAACTTTAATTAAAATGGTATCAGCATCACAGTCATATGCAAAACTTTTTACATATTGAATATGGCCACTTGTTTCACCTTTTTTCCATAATGTTTTTCTGCTTCGGCTAAAGTAATAGGCTATTTTTTCAGTTAATGTTTTATTTACAGCTTCTATATTCATATAAGCTAACATTAAAACTTCATTAGTATAAGCGTCTTGTGTAATAACGGGAATAAGTCCTGCATCGTTAAATTTTAATTGCTTGATGATTGATTCATTCATAATAATCCACCTTTATATTCGCATTGGAATTCCTGAAGCATTCAATGCGTTTTTTAAATCCTTAATTTTTATTTCTCCAAAATGAAACACTGATGCTGCTAAGATCCCATCAGCACCTCCTATAGTTATCGCTTCTTCAAAATGTTTAATCGTTCCTGCACCACCCGATGCTATGATTGGGACATTTACAACTTCATTAATTCTTTTTAATAGTTCTAAATCATAGCCGTTTTTCATACCATCTTCGTCAATACTATTGAGAACAAGTTCTCCAGCACCAAGTCTTACCCCTTCTTTAGCCCAGGCGATGACATCTAAATCCGTTTGCGTTCTCCCACCATTAATCACTACACGCCACTCATTTTCTTTAACACGCAAAGCATCAATGGATAATACAACACATTGTGCACCAAATTTTAGTGAGGCTTCTTTGATAAGGAGCGGATTTTTTACAGCGCTTGAATTAATACTGACTTTATCTGCACCTTTTCTTAATATTTTTGTGAAGTCTTCAATCGTCGAAACGCCACCACCTACACAAAAAGGAATGTTAATACTTGAGGCCACTTGTTCGACAAATTCTAACGATATTTTTCTTTCTTCACTTGATGCTGTAATGTCATAAAATACAAGTTCGTCTGCACCTTGATCACTATAAAATTTACCTAGTTTAGCTGGGTCTTCTACATCTATAATTTGATCAAATTTTACGCCTTTAACTACTCTTCCTTTACGAACATCTAAACAAGGGATGATTCTTTTTGTAAGCATGCTAGCGCCTCCTCAACAGTAAATCTTTTTTCGTAAATTGCTTTACCTGAGATTACACCATATAGATTGATTTTAGAAAGGTCTTTCAAATCTTCTAGTGAACTCACACCGCCTGAGGCTATAATGTTTAAACTGGTGTTATTTTTTAAAGTAATGTAATCTTCAAAATTAGGGCCAATTAACATACCATCTTTAGCGATATCCGTATAAACGATTGTTTTAACGCCAATCGTTTCTAGTTTTTTACATAATGATAACGTTTTGACTTTTGTAGTTGTTTGCCATCCTTCAGTTGTGATAAATCCATCTTTAGCATCTAATGAAACAACAATTTTTTCCGCGTATTTATCTACTAATCTTTTTAATAAATCAAGATTTTCAATTGCCATAGTCCCAATAATAACACGGGTAACACCGATAGATAAAAGTGTTTCAACACGATTAATTGATCTAATCCCTCCCCCTACTTGGACAGGAATATTTACTTGATTTACAATTTCTTTTATGACATCAATGTTTGAATTTTCTCCACTTTGTGCTCCATCTAAGTCAATTATATGTAAATATTGTGCGCCTAAAGTTTCAAATTTTTTAGCTACAATCACTGGATTACTTTCATAAACAGTGACATCATCAAATTTACCTTGTTTAAGTCTTACACATTGTTTATTTTTTATATCAATGGCTGGAAATAAAATCATTTAACCAACTCCCCATATGCTTTTAATAAGTTCAGTCCAACCTCACCACTTTTTTCAGGGTGAAATTGGGTTGCGATGATATTATCTTTTGCAACAATTGCGGGTACTAAAGTTCCATAGTCCGTATAAGCTATACACTCACTATTATCTGATACAACGTAATATGAATGAACAAAATACACGAAATCATCTTCTTTAATATAATTTAGAATGGGATGATTTGGTTGTTTAAATTTAAGATTATTCCACCCCATATGTGGTACCTTTAACGGTATATCTAAGTACTTAATCGCACCTTTTAATAATCCAAGACCTAAAAATGTCCCGTTTTCATAACTTTCTTTATAAAGTAACTGCATCCCCAAACAAATGCCAAATAGATATTTACCTTTTTTAACATGGTCTTTTATTAAAGGAATTAGTCCACTGTTTATAAGCGCCTGCATCGATTCATCAAATGCACCAACACCTGGCAAAATAAGAGAAGTCGCTTCTTTAATAAGAATAGGATCATTCGAAATGACTGTTTTAATCCCGACACGTTCAAAGCCTCTCATAACTGAATCTAAATTTCCTACATCGTAATCTAGTATGACATGCATGTTTATAACACCCCTTTTGTAGAAGGAACCTCATCACTTACAACTTTACAAGCATCTTTTAAAGCACGTCCAAAGGCTTTGAAAATTGATTCAACCTTGTGGTGATCATTTTCTCCATAAAGATTTTCTATGTGTAAATTAATTCTTGATTCTTGCACAAATGCTTTAAAAAACTCTTTTACATTTTGTGTGTTTAGTTGTCCAAGTTTTTCTCTTTCTAGAAAAACATTATAGACAAGATAAGGACGATTACTAATATCAATTACCACTCTACTTAGTGCTTCATCCATTGGCAGGTATGTTACGCCATATCTGTTAATGCCTAACTTTTCTTCCATGGCTTGGTTAAATGCTTGGCCTAATGAAATTCCAATATCTTCTGTTGTGTGGTGGTCATCAATATATAAATCACCCTCTGCTTTAACCGTTAAATCAAATCCTGCTTGAAACGCAAAAAGTGTTAACATGTGATCTAAAAAGCCAATGCCAGTATCAATTTTTATTTCTTTAGTCCCATCGATGGTTAACTCTACTGTGATATTAGTTTCATTGGTTTTTCTTGTAATTCTTCCTGTTCTATTCATTAATAATCGCCTCCATTGCGTTAATAAATAACGCATTTTCTTCTTCACTACCGACTGTAACACGGTAATAATTAGCAAGTTCTCCGCTAAAACTTCTTATCATTATTCCTTTATTAATTAAATCTTCATATAGATTTTGTTTGCTTTTAAAAAAAATAAAATTTCCTTCTGAAGGATATATTTGGATGCCTAAGTCTGATAAAGACTTAGCCAAATTAATTCGTCTATTTTTAGATGCTTCAGTGTAACGAACCATTTCACTTTCTAAATCAAGTGCGTTTTGTCCAATTATCTGAGAATACGCATTGACACTATAAGGCGCTTTTACTTTTTTCAGTAAAGAAATGAGTCTTTCATTTGCCAGTCCGTATCCTAATCTGAGTGATGCTAACCCATAAGCTTTTGAAAATGTTCTAGTTACGATAAGATTATCAAAGGTATTGATAAGATCGATAACCGAGGTATCCTGTGTTGAAAACTCCATGTAAGCCTCATCTACTACGACAATGGCTTGAGTTTGATCAAGTATTTCAATAATGGCTTCCTTAGGAATTAAGTACCCTGTTGGATTATTTGGTGTACATAAAAAGATAAGTTTAGGGTTATATTCATTAATCGCACTTAATAGTGTACTTACATTTAATGAAAAGTCTTCGTTTGGTAATACAGGAATATAGGTCGCTCCATTAATAGTTGCATAAATTTTATACATACTAAAGCTTGGTTCAAAACTTATGACTACCTCATCTTTATCCACAAATGTTTTAACTAGGAGTTCTAATATTTCACTAGACCCATTGCCAACGATAACTTCGCTTGTTGAGACTTGCCATTTATTTGCAATCGCAATAGATAATGACGTATTATCGTTGTCCGGATACAAATTCATTGGAAACACAGTGTTTTTAACGATTTTATCAGATAAATAATCCTTTTCTTCATTGGCATCAAGTTTCACTAAGTATGGATTAAGGTTCGGTTCATAACCTTTTAAACTTATAATCGCTTTTTTAGGTTTTATCATAACTAATCCCTACTTTCTTATTTGTATGGCATTTGCATGTGCAGTTAAGCCTTCTTCAATAGCTAAACGAATAATCGAATCTTTGGCTTTCATGAACGTTTCTTTAGAGTATTTAATTATTGAAGTTTTTTTATAAAAATCTGTCGTTGATAATGCACTTGAAAATCTTGATGTCGCACTTGTAGGTAAGGTGTGGTTAGGCCCTGCAAAATAATCGCCAACAGGTTCTGGTGTGTATTCTCCTAGAAAAATAGCACCTGCATTTTCAATTAAGTCAACGAGTGACTCTGGGTTCTCGGTAAGAATTTCTAGATGTTCTGGTGCAATAATATTTGCGAATTTTATTGCTTCATCTAAATCTTTTGTGATGATAATCGCACCATAATCTTTAAGTGAAGCTTCGATGATTGTCGAACGATTTAATATTTGTAACTGTTTTACTAAAGCATTTTGAACAGCATTAGCAAGGGTTGATGATGGGGTTAATAAAATCGAACTAGCCAGTTCATCATGTTCTGCTTGACTCATCAAATCTGCGGCAATATATTCAGGATTTGCATATTCATCTGCAATAATTAATATTTCACTTGGTCCTGCAATCATGTCTATTCCAACAACACCTGAAACATTTTTTTTAGCAATCGCTACATAAATATTTCCAGGACCAACAATTTTATCAACTTTAGGAATACTCTCAGTCCCATAAGTAAGTGCTGCAATGCCTTGCGCACCTCCTACTGTGTATATTTCACTAACCCCAGCTATTTTAGCCGCAACAAGCAAGGAATCTTTTATTGAACCATCTTTACTTGGTGGTGTAATCATAATTATTTTTTTAACACCAGCAATCTGTGCTGGAATGGCATTCATTAAAACCGTTGAAGGATAAGCAGCTTTGCCACCAGGTACATAAATACCAACTGTTTCAATCGGTTTTACACGATAGGTAAGTGTTGAGTCGTTCGAAAGATTTAGTGTAAACCCAGTGGTAATTTGTTGTTCATGAAATCGTTTGATATTTGCTGCGGCTAGTGTTAAATCATTAATAATTTCTTTATCTAAATTTTCAAAAGCTCTAGTGATTTGTTCTTCAGTGATTTTAAATGACTCAATATCTACACCATCATATGTTTTTGTATATCGCTTAACGGCTAAATCTTTATCATTTTTAACGTTTTCTATGATTCTTTCTACTTGGTCATTCACCTCTTTAAAATTAAACTGAGAGCGATTTAAGACCGTATTAAGTCGCGATAGGTTTTCGTTGCTCTTTATTATCGGAATCAAGATAAACACACTCCTTTTGGTTTTGTAATAAGTCACACAATTCCATGATTGCTTCATATTTAAATCGGTAACTGACTCGATTTGATATGAGTTTTGCACTCACATCAAACATATCTTCTAATATCTCAAGTCCGTTTGCTTTTAATGTATTCCCGGTTTCTACTATATCTACAATAACGTCGGATAATCCGACAAGCGGTGCCAGTTCTACAGACCCATTAAGTTTTATGATTTCTATACGTTGTTCTTTTTGTTTGAAATATTGCATGGCAATTTTTGGATACTTTGTGGCAATTTTCAATACTTCATCATTTTTATGAAGCTTTTCACCAATTTTACCTGCAATAGAGAATTTACATTTTCCAAATCCTAAATCTAACAGTTCGTAAAGGTCGGCTTGTTCTTCTAATATATTATCTCTACCGATAATACCAATATCTGCAACACCTTGTTCTACGTATGTAATGACATCAATAGGTTTTACTACCATATATCGTATTTTCTTTACTTCATCAATAAAGATTAATTTTCTTGAACTTGTTTTCACGACATCTGCATAACCTACACAACGCAATCTTATAAGTGCATCATCACCTAAACGTCCCTTTGGTAATGCGATGGTTAAATAATTGTTATTCATTAGTTAGCGCCTCCTTTAATAAATCTGAAGTATTTAAACTAAATCCAATCGCTTCAATTTCTAACCCGAACATCTTAGTAAGCGGATTATAACGTCCTCCGCTTAAAATTGGACTTGGGGTATTTGGTAGGTAGCCTTTAAAAGTTATGCCGTTATAATAGTCATATTTTGATAACATTGCTAAATCAAACTTTATAAAACTTTTAATATCACTATCGTTTAATTGATTGCTTAAAGTTTTTAACTCATTAAGTCCTTGTAACATCGTTTTATTTAACGGATACTTGTTAAGCATTTGATCAATACGTTTAAAATCACCTTGAAGTTTAAAAATATCACTTACTAATTCAAAATAGATACTATCTTTTATTGATTTTGTAACGAATTTCTCTAAGTTAAACTGGTTTTTATAATATATAATTTCTTTTAATGTTTGTTCATCTGCTTCACTTAACTCGAGTGCTTCTATTAGACCATTTAAAAACTTGTTATTGCCAAGTTCTATAATGAACTGTTTATTAAAAGCTTTAAGCATTGATAATGCTAATTGCACAATCGCTACATCAGATTCACTAGCACTTGCACCTAAGACTTCAACACCAAATTGTTTTTTTTCTTCAATAATACCGCTTGAGGCTTTATTAAATGTGGTTGAGTCATAGAATACTTTTAAAGTGCTTCCGTTTTCCCATTTAGGCATTAACTCTTTAATAATGCTTGTCGTTGCATCAGGACGTAACACTAGTAAAGAGCCATTATTATTAATCACTTGTACCATGCTTTCTTTATTAATACGTTTATTCATAGTAATGAAACGATCATAATCTTCAAAATAGGCTGGTTCAACCATTATATAACCTTCTTTAGTTACAATTGATTCTAAAAGTTGCTTCATATTATATTTCTTTTGATAATAAATTAAAGTATCTTCCATTTTTAAAAATTCCATCGAATTCTCTCCTTTTATATAAAAAAATTGGCTGGACTTAGTCCACCCAATAACAAATTTATTGTGAACAAGCCCAATCATGACAAATTAGGCTTGAAAAATCGTTAGATTTCAAACCTTTTGATATTATGATGATGTACTTGCATATTTAATAAATTCAACATATTAACACCTCGTATATTTCACTCTACCACGGTAAAGTGTTTGAGTATAATTATACATAGTTTTTTAATCATTGCAAGTATTTTACTTAAATTAATTAACTTTTTTAAAAAAAGGGTATCAACCCCAGTTTTACCCTTTGGTCAAAAGAAATACTTTAACTAAAATAAGTAATCGTTATCACACCACTATTTAAAAAAAGTAAAGGGTTTTCATGC
>NZ_JBIOAG010000015.1:0-41959 GCF_043951795.1 Liberiplasma polymorphum
GTAGAAATTATTCTACTAGTTTTCTTCAAATTCAATTGTGATTTTATGGGCTTCAATTTCTTCTAAAGCAATACCAACTGGATTGTCACAAATCGCTCTTAAGGTTGAATCGTCTTTTTCTTTTATTATTTTCGCGCGAATTGCGGCTGTATAAGCTAACTTGTATTTAGAATCAATACTTGTTAACAACTTATCAATTGATGGATAACGTAATCCTTCTTTGTTTTTACTCATTATTATGGACCTCCAATAGTTCATTATATTTATGAATAGATCGTTCTGTTTTTGCATGCTCAGCACGAATGATGGCTAAAACTCTATCGGCTGCATTGGTAACTTCGTCATTAACTACAATGTAGTCATATTTATGGGCAAGTGGAAATTCTCTTTCTGCTTTGTCCATTCTTTTTTGAATCACTTCGTTAGATTCTGTCCCACGTCTTAGTAATCGTTTGTAAAGGGCTTCTTTATTTGGTGGGGCAATGAAAATAAACACCGCATCACTCATTTTTTCTCGAACTTGTAAGGCCCCTTGAACTTCAATTTCTAGTACAACTTCTTTTCCTTTTTTAAGTTGTTCTTCGATTTTGTCTTTAGGTGTTCCATAGTAATGCCCAACAAACTGTGCCCATTCTAAAAACGCATCATTTTTTATGCGCGTCTCGAATTCTTCTTTACTGACAAAGTAATAGTCTTCACCCTCGATTTCACCATTGCGTGGTGGTCGAGTGGTCATTGAAATGGAGTAGACAAGGTCATGACTTTCCAGTTCAAAAAGCGCCTTTCTTACTGTACCTTTTCCGACCCCAGAGGGACCGCTTAAAACAATAAGTAAGCCACGTTCATTAAGCTTCATACTTATGTCCCTCCCCGTTAATCTATTATTAAATATAATAACACTTTTAGCTTGTTTATGTAAGGAAAAAGTATATTTTTTTCATTTTTTCATAAATTCTATGTGTTATAATGAATTTGGTGATAATTATGAGCTTTGATGGAATCATGTTGCGACATGTCGTAACCGACTTAAATAACCACCTATTGAATACACGTATTACTAAGATTTATCAACTATCTTCTTACGATTTACTTTTTCAAGCACGTGGGCATAAGAACCACACTTTTTTAATGAGCACTTCTCCAAAATATACCCGTATCCATCGTACTGAAAATAAGTACGAAAAACCTGATCATCCACCTATGTTTTGCATGTTTTTACGTAAACATCTAGAAGGTAATATCATTACTAATATTGCCCAACATGGTAATGATCGTGTGGTGACTTTTACATTAAAAGGCACTAACGAGATGGGGGATATGAGTGAAAAACATTTAATCTTTGAAGCATTAGGTAAAGATGCAAATATTATTGTAACTGATAATGCATTTAAAATATTAGAAACTTTAAAACACAGTGGCCCATTCGATGAGACTGAACGAACAATATACCCTTCTGCTTTATATGAATATCCTAAAGATGAACGGGTAAATCCCTATGATTTAGAAGCGCTTGAATCGTTATTTAGTCGTTATAAATTCGAAGCTCAAAAAGATTATTTAGACCGTATTTCTGGCATTTCTCCACTTTTTATAAAAGAGTTGTTATTTAGAGTGAAAACAAATCAAACGCCTCCTTTTTCCCTTATGCAATCTATGTTAAGTGAACAAGACTATCATATTTTAGAAGGGAAAAAGACCCTTTATTATTGTTTAACAATTATACATACTGAAGGGGTAAAACATCGCTATGAAAGTATTCCAGAATTATTCGATCATTACTTTTTTGAAAGAGACCAAGCGGATAAACGCAAACAAAAAGCAAAAGATTTAGAAGGTTTTATTAATCGTCAAATTGAGAAATTAAAAAATAAAATTGAAAAATTAAACAAAGATTTACTTAATAAAGATGCCCTTGAAGACTTTAAGAAAAAAGGCGAACTCATATTAAGTTTTCAGCACCTAATTAAAAAGGGCGATCGTACACTTGAATGTATTGACTATTATACGGATAAACCCATTACGATTGCGCTTGATGTAAAGAAAACACCTATTCAAAATAGTGAGCACTATTTCAAAAAATATAAAAAAACAAAAAACAGTATTCCGCATATCCATGAGCAAATTAGAAAAACAGATGATGATTTAGATTACTTCTTACTTTTAAAAGAACAACTTAATCACGCAAGTTTAGCTGATATTGATGAAATGCGCGAAGAACTAACTTTAGAGGGTTATTTAAAATCTAAATCTAAGCCTCAAAAAAAGAAAGTTCAAAAAGCTCAGTTTAGCTTGTATTTAGATCCTTTAGGCAATGAAATCCTTGTGGGAAAAAACAACCTTCAAAACAGTTATATTACCCATAAAGAAGCCGTTCATTTTCATGTATGGTTTCATGTTCAAAATTCACCTGGATCTCATGTGGTTGTTAAAAATGGATTTCC
This sequence comes from Liberiplasma polymorphum, assembly GCF_043951795.1. Lineage (NCBI taxonomy): Bacteria > Bacillati > Mycoplasmatota > Mollicutes > Liberiplasmatales > Liberiplasmataceae > Liberiplasma > Liberiplasma polymorphum. The sequence goes on from NZ_JBIOAG010000015.1 coordinate 2,442, forward strand.
TTTAGATGAAGTCACCATTAGAACGTGTGCTCAGCTTGCTAGTTATTTTTCTCCTAATAAAGAAGGGTCTTCTGTAGCGGTTGATTATACTGAGATTAAACACATTAAAAAGATTCCTGGTAAACGAACCTGTTTTGTTAGATACACGAATCAAAAAACCATCTACATCGATCCAGATGAAGCATTCATCAAATCTTTAAAGAAAATAAAGTAAAAGCATCCATGGATGCTTTTTCTCTTTTTAAGGGGGCAAATATTCATGTTTTTTTTATTATCTTGCACTAAAAATAAGGGGAGTTACATCAAATATTTATTTTTTAAATTTAGGGGTAGAAAAGTTTTTTTGTTGTGATATAATGTTCTGCGGTGACAACAAGGAGGAGCAAAATGAAAAAAATAATTTTTGTATTAATGTTCACAGTATTAGGTGTTTTAAGTGCTTGTACGACCACACCTGAAGAAGAAATTTCAAATGAGTATGTTTCACTACAAGCAGGGTATCATCATGCAGTTGCTTTAGACCAAGAAGGGAATGTTTTTACATGGGGTTCTTCTTTTTACGGTGTCTTAGGTAACGGTGTATCTGATATCGATGAAATGGAAATAACCCCCATCAATATTACAGAAAATTTTGATTTAGAAGATGGCGAAATGATTGTAAAAATCGTTGTTGGTGATTATACGAATTTCGCAATCACAAACACATCAAGAGTTTTTGTTTGGGGATGGAATGTATTAGGACAATTAGGAGTAAATAATCAAGAAATTATTAGCGAACCACTAGAAATTACTGAACGCTTAAATTTAAGCGATAATGAAACTGTCACTCAAATTTCTACTAAATCGCATACATTAATTTTAACCAGTACTTCTAGAGTTATCGCTTTTGGTAATAATGCAGATGGTCAACTAGGATTAGGGGATTCAACCGATCAAACTAGAACTATGTATGCTTCTACACCAGTTGATATTACTAAGAATTTCCCACTTTTACCAAATGAAACAATTGATTATGTTCATGTTGGTAATGAAGGATTTAGTTTAACAATTACATCGCTAAACCGTGTGTTATATTTTGGTAGAGTTACACAATATGACCGTATAGAAACACCAAGTGAAGTTGGCGTAAACTTAAACTTAAATTCTGAAGAAACAATTACTTCTTCATATGAAGGAAATTATCCAGCGTTACTATCAAGTGAAGGCCGTATATTCTATTTATTCAGAAGCATTAGTTTCCCAAGTCCATTTGTGGAAATTAATGGGATTGAATTAAGTAATGCATTAAACTTAGATGACAATGATTCGGTATTAAACATGGTATTAGGTTATCGTTCAAATGGTGTTGTGATTACTGAGAGTGGACAAATTTTTCCATTCGGTGATAACAGAAACGAGCGTTTAGGGTTTGAATCAAGTACTTCTATGATTGTGCCACCATTTGTTAAATCATCACAAGCTTATACTTCAGTACACGAAGCATTATCCCTTGAAGATGGTGAAACCGTATTAAGTGTTAGCCTTGGAAATCATTTCATTACACTTGTCACATCTGAAAACCGTATTTTTACATGGGGTATTAACAATTTAGGCGTTCTTGGAAATGGAACAACTGATAATCAAACACGCCCTACTGAAATTCAACTGCCTTAATTATTCATCGTAATAAAGCAAAATAACTAAGCATTTTTATGCTTGGTTATTTTTTTATACATTAAATAACTAATATATTATTTTAATTATTTTTAATTATGATACAATAGAATTATACAAGGGAGGTAACCATATGAAAAGATTAAGTTTATTACTAAGTGTTTTATTACTTTTTGGTTTGGCTGCTTGTTCAGAATCATCGCCTGAGGATGAGTCGGTTTTAAATTACAAGCAAGTTCAAACCGGACTAAATCACACAGTTTTATTAACTGAAAACGGTGAAGTATATACTTGGGGCACTAGTCTTTATGGCGTACTTGGTAATGGTGTGTCATCGATTGATCTTAATTATAATGAACCCATCAACATCACAGAAAATTTTAATTTAAACGAAAACGAATCCATTACACGTATTTATGCAGGAATCGATTTTAATTTTGCATTAACTAGTGAACAGCGTGTATTTACATGGGGAAATAATCAATTTAACAGTTTAGGCATTAATCCGAAAGGGATTATTACAACTCCGCGCGATATAACAAATCTAATCGGCTTACGTGAGGGTGAAACCATTGAGCATATTTCAATTAATTGGCATTCATTTATTTTAACTAGTGACCATAGAGTTATTGCTTTTGGTAGTAACTTATATGGACAAATTGGAAATATGAAGCAAAGTAGCCTAGAAACTACTGGTGAGTTGTTTACCGATATTACGGATAACTTCTTTTAAATGACGAAGAAAAAATACTGTTTGTTCATGCTGATAACCGTCATAGTTGGGCGATTACATCTGAGTTTAGAGTATTTATCTGGGGAACAATAAGTACAACACTTATCGCTACATTTCCAATTGATAAACCTGTTACAATAGCTTTAAATGACAAAGAGGAAATTATTGATGTTGCCTCCCCTAACATACCAGGGTTTAAAACAAATGAAGGCACCCTCTTCGTTATCGGTACACGCTTAACCTTACCAGAAAATACTTTAGAGTTAGTAGCCTACCCAATCAATGAAAACCTGAACCTAGATGAAGACGACCAGATTAAGGACATTTATCAAAATCAAGGTATTCAAAGACTAAACGGCATCGTCGTTACTGAAAAAGGGCTCATTATCCCTTGGGGTAGTAATCCTTATGGGGAACTTGGGTATGACCCAGGAAGAAACGTGACGATTAACCCACCTTATTTAGATGAAGATGAAACCTATACTTCGATTCATGATAACTTTTCATTAGAGGATGAAGAAACCATTGTTCAAATAAGTATTGGACGTAATCATGTAATCTTAGTAACCTCACTTAATCGGGTATTCACATGGGGAAGAAACACTTATGGGACATTAGGTGATGGCACATTTGAAGATCGTATGACGCCATTTCTAGTTTCAATTAATCCTAATCAATCTTAATAAAAATACTAAGTAGCTTTTAAAGCAGACTTAGTATTTTTTAATTATTTTTTATCTTTAATGACTTGATTGATATAACTTACAAACGCTTCTAGTGGTAACGTAACTTGTTCTTTTTCACCATACTGGCGGTAAGTTACTGTTTTATTTTCTACTTCTTGGTCTCCTATAACAATTTGGTAAGGGATTTTTTGTGTTTGAGCCTCACGAATTTTATAGCCAAGTTTTTCTTCTTTTAAGTCTAACTCACTTCTAAAATCTTCATCAATAAATAAATCATTCACAGCTTTTGCGTATTCACCATGAGCTTCTAAATTTACTGGGATTACTTTGATTTGTGTCGGTGCAAGCCAGGTTGGGAATGCCCCTTTATATTGTTCGAGTAAAATACTCATTAAACGTTCCCAGGTTGAAATAAGACCGCGATGAATAACCACAGGGCGATGTTTTTCACCATCTTGTCCAATATAAGTTAAATCAAATCGTTCTGGTAGTAAGAAATCTAGTTGAACGGTGCTCATTGTAATAACATGGTCCATTGCAGTACGGACTTGTATATCAATTTTAGGGCCATAAAATGCTGCTTCACCTGTTACTTCAGTATACTCAATACCTTCTTCATCAAGTAATTCTTTCAACATTTTTTCGGCTAAATCCCATAACTTATCATTATCGTGGAATTTTCCTTTTTGTGAATCTCTTAAGGCAAGCTCTACATAGTCAATGCTTAACCCTAAATCACTAATCGCTTGCAAAATTAAGTTATAAGCTGCAAGTGCTTCAGCTTTAATTTGGTCTTCTCTAACGAAAATATGGGCATCAGTTAATGTCATCGCGCGTACACGTTCTAGCCCTGAGAGTGACCCACTTGCCTCGTAACGATGCATGGTGACGATTTCAGCATAACGAATAGGTAAATCACGATAGCTTCTTAAATCGGATTTATAGACAATCATATGATGAGGACAGCTCATAGGACGTAAAACAAAATCTTCCCCATCCTTACTCATCAGTGGGAACATGTTATCTCTATAGTGTTCCCAGTGACCACTGAGTTCATATAGTTTTTTAGTCCCTAAGACTGGGGTAGAAATATGGAGGTAACCCGCTTTACGTTCTAATTTATAAACATAATCTTCTAACACTTTTCTAACTGTATATCCATTTGGTAACCATAAAGCAAGTCCTTGTCCAGCGTCACGATTAAGTTCAAAAATACGTAATTCTTTACCTAGTTTTCTATGATCTCGCTGTTTACGTTCTTCTAATACTTGTAAGTGGTTTTCTAAATCTTCTTTATTAAACCAACTTGTTCCGTAGATACGTTGTAACATATCATTATCAGAATCCCCTCGCCAGTAAGCGCCAGCAACACTTAGAAGTTTGAAATGTTTAATATGTCTTGTGTTACCAACATGGCCTCCGCGACATAAATCCACAAACTCACCTTGAGTGTAAATACTAATAATTTCACCCTCAGGTAAATCGTTAATTAATTCTGTTTTATATTTGTCCCCACTAAAACGCTTTAAAGCCGCTTCTTTTGAAAGTTCTTCTCTTACCATATCGGTTTGTTCTTTGATGATACGGCGCATTTCGTTTTCTATTTTAGGTAAATCTTCTGCTTTAATGGTTTCACTTGTAGCAATATCATAGTAAAACCCGTCTTTAATGGCTGGTCCGACTCCAAATTTAGCATCAGGATATAATCGTTTTACAGCTTGCGCCATTAAATGCGCAGTTGAATGGTTTAAAACTTCAAATGCTTCTTTATCGTCTTTGGTTACAATCTCTACTTTAGCATCTTCTAAAATAGGACGGTTTAAATCATAGAGCTCATTATTAACAAACCCTGCAATACTTACTTTTTTCAAGCTTGATGAGATGCTTGATGCAATCTCTTCAATACTTACACCTTGTTCAAATGCTTTAGAATTTCCATCTTTAAATGTAATATTAATCATTATTTTAATACCTCTCGATCATTATATCGTTTTGCGTTAATTTGGTCTTTTTCAATTATCGCTTCTTCTAAATCAATATCATAAATATTTGCTAAAACCGTGACGTAATGCAAGACATCATATAGTTCGTATTTAATGTTCTTTTTAACTTCATCTGTTAATCCTAGTTGATGAGCTTTGCGCATTTCAACGCTTAGTTCTCCAACTTCTTCGAAGAGTTTTAAGACAACTTCATATTTTTTTTCAGGATTAAAATCAACCATCTTAATATGGTTTTGTAAGTCTTTAATCGTTAAATGTTTTTGCATATAATCACTCCTTATAAATAAAAAATCGTCCTTAAAATTTAAGGACGAAAATAAATTCCGCGGTACCACCTTTGTTCTAGTTTCCTAGCACTTAACCCTTTTAACGCAAGGAAACGGGACACTTTTTCAAGGCCAACTCAGAGGGAGTAACTATTTGAATTAGTAGCTTTCACCATCCTACTTCGCTAAAGGGTTAAATAGTATTATCCTCTTCAATGTTATTACCAATATGATATATAAAATATGGTGAATTGTCAAATGAAATTGACTTAGTAAATTAAATCAAATCTTCTTTAAGCGGTTCTCCGCAATGCGTGCATAAAATATTGGTTGAATGATTTTCAACTTTACATGAAGGACACGTAATGAACTTATAATTTAACTCATCGCGTGTAGATTTATCTCTACTAAAAAACGCTTTAGAAAGTTTTTCTAATTTTAATCGGTTATTAATGTAGATAAAAATAATTAAGCCAATGACTAAAGCCCCAATAACAAACGCTAAAATAAGAAAAGAGATTTCTGCATTAAATAATAATATATCCGCTAGAAATTCGAATGCAATGAAAGCGATGAAAACAAGTCCAAATAACGGGAATTTCTTTTTGTTTTGTTTTTCCATTTTTTTTTACTCCATCTTTGAGGCACATTTTTTACAATACCCATAAAAATCTAGTTTGTGTTCTGCCATTTTAAACCCATATTTATTAGCTAAATCTTTTTGATAATCGTGAATAGGACACCCTTTAACATGAATGACCTTCTTACAGTTTAGACAGATTAGATGATGGGTATGTTCATCATGTTTTAACTCATACAATACTTGTTTTGAATAATCAACTGTAATTGGGGTAATGAGTTCTGATTTAGTAAATTGTTCTAAAATACGATAAACGGTTGATAAAGAAATTGAATCATCAACCTCTTTAGCTTTTAAATAAATATCATCTGCAGATAAGAATTCATCGTTATTATCTAATATGTCTAATATAAGTATACGATGTTTTGTCTTTTTTAAACCAGAAATCGACAACCAATTTTTAAATTTTGTCATATGAACCACCTAAAATCGTAATCTTCGGATACGATTAACTAAGTAGATACCGAAGAATACCAATCCATTTAATAAAACAATTGATGACCCAGATGGATAATCTAACACAAATGACCCAAAAAGGCCAAAAGTCACGATTAAAACACTAGAAATAACTGCAATCAAAATAGTGCCTTTGAACCCGCGATTAAACTGCATCGCGATGATGGTTGGAAATATGATTAAACTAGAGATTAATATCGTTCCAATCGCACGCATTCCAATAACGATGGTCATCCCCACTAAAATCGCTAAAATAGTATTTAAACGTTTTGTTTTAATCCCAACAACACGCGCATACTCTTCTTCAAAAGTCATACTGAATAAGTCATGGTATAAAGCCACAACGACAATCACAACAATAATACTTAAGAAGATTGATAAGATAACATCCACACGTTGAATCGTGAGTATGCTTCCGAATAAATAACTGAATAAATCAACATTAAACCCACCAGCAACACTCGCTAGTACCGTCCCAAATGCCATCGCAACTGCAGCGGTTAACCCAATTGCAGCATCTCCATGAATTTTAGTATGTTCATTAAGTTTCAATATGAATACAGATACCACAACCACTACAACCATAGTGACAATAAGTGGTTCGGTGTTGGTTAAAAGGCCAATCGCTACTGCCGCAAATGCGACATGACTTAATCCATGACCAATCATAGAGAATTTTTTTAAGACTAAAAACGGTCCAATAAAAGAACTAGTTATTGCAATCGCAATGCCAACGACTAAAGCACGCCACATAAATCCATAAGAAAATGAAGCCATTAATAACTCAAACCATGTCATGAGGCATCCTCCTCATCTTTGGTATAACGTAAGTCGTGTGTATGGATGAATGGTGATAATTCATGATGTTCACAGAACTCATGGAATGATCCATCAAATACGAGATGTTGATTTAGGTAAACGACACGGTTTACATATTTTCCTGCAAACGCAATATCGTGAGTAACTAAAATAATCGTGGTATTTTTAGTACGATTTAAATCTTGTAATATGTCAAAAAACTGAGTACGCATATTTTGATCTAGCGCACTAGTTGGTTCATCTAAAATTAAAATATCAGGACCTGATATTAAGGCTCTTGCAAGTAGAACACGTTGTTGTTGCCCTCCTGAGAGCATCCCTATACGTTTTTTAATTAGATGGGTAATATCTAAAATTCTTAAAATATCTTCGATTTTTTCTTTGTCTTTTAGAGTTAATCTTTTAGGAAATGATTTCTTAGATAATAACCCCATTGCAACAATTTCTTCAACCGTTGCAGGAAAATGTCGATCGGGTGGGGTAGTATTTTGAGGTAAGTATCCCATCTCGATTTTTTTACCGAAATTTACACTCCCTGAATAAATGGGTAAAAGCCCTAAAAGGGCTTTGATAAGTGTCGTTTTACCTGATCCATTTGCGCCAATGACAGCCACAAAGTCATTTTTTTTAATGTCAATGTTTATGTCTTTGATCGCAGTGAATGCCTGATATTTAACCGTTAAATCGTGAATATTTAATAAATAATTACTCTCATCCATTATACTTCATCCCTATTTTAAATTGCTCTAAGTTATGCTGCATCATTTCAATAAATGTAATCCCTCGGTCAAACGCATCTTTTGGTGCGTTTTCACCTGCATATAAATATAGAATGGTTGCTCCAGTTGCTTCTTTAATAGCATTGGCTACATTTGGTGAAATAAGATGTTCACTAAATAGGTGTTCAATGCCTGTTTCATTCATTAAATCAATCATCTCGGCTAATGCTTGAGGGGTCGGTTCTGCATTAGATGAAAATCCTCTATAAGGCGTTACATATTGAATGTTATAACGGTGAGTGAAATACGTAAACGCATTATGTCCACCATGCATTATTTTTAAAACCTCAACATTGGCAACTAAATCTAAATACGATTGGTGTAAGGCTTCAAGTTCAGCTAAATAGGCTTGTCCGTTTGCACGAATGGTTGCTTCGTGTTCAGGGAGTAATTCAACTAATGCTTCAATAATATCACGAACCATATTTTTTGCATTAAGTGGATCTAACCAAATATGCGGATCAAAGTCACCGTGGTCATTGTCATCATGTGGGTGATCTTCTTCTTGCATAAATGCATGGACTAAGTCTTCGATTTCTTCCATTGCAGCTTCTGCAGTTATGTCGCCATCTTCCCATTCATGGACGATGTGATCAAGGGCTGCAATAAATGTTTCTATCGCAGGGATAATTGTAGAATCACTCATAAATGCATGGACTAAGCCTTCAATTTCTTCCATCGCTGCTTCTGCAGTTATGTCGCCATCTTCCCATTCATGAATGATATGATCAAGTTCATATAAGAACGCTTCAAATGCTTCGTTATGATCATCTTCTAAACGGAAAGCATTAACACTTAAATCAAGAATCGTTAAGCGTTCACTTGCTGATGAGGCAATAAGCGTTTTAACCCAAGGTTCCATGCCGTCACCTGTGTAAACGAGTAAATCTGCATTTAAAATACGAATGACTGTTGCAGGGGATGGTTCATACGCATGTGCACTTGTTCCTGGTTGTAATAAAAACTCTAAATCTACTAAGTCACCAGCAATTTGGCGAACAAAGTCATATTGTGGAAATAGTGTTGTAATAACTACAGGCTTGTCGCTTGGTGTACTTCTTCTACAACCAACCGCTGTAAATCCTACAATCACTAATAATAATAAAATAACAATTCTTTTCATGTTGACCTCCTGAAACTTAATCTATTTTAATTATACATAACAACAACGCAAATGCAAATCATTCGCATTTGAAATGCATAATAAAAATGACAAGCTGCAAAACTTGTCATTTAAAACAGACCTAAACGCTTTATATCAATAATTAAAAAGATAAAAATAATAAATAATCCTATATATAAACTATAAGCTATTCGTGCATTTTGATTGTTCACAGCATTCATTTTTTTCGTTTCATTTAATAAAATCACGAACCCAATCAATAAGGTTATTAAGGGTTCTTTAAAGTAAAAGAAAACGCGTTCAATAAAAGAATCATCACTAAAATATACTGTCGTAATACTAAGAACTAAACTGATGAATAAGACAGTACTTAAAAACACAATAAACAGTATTGATGCATCCAGTAAGTCTTTATGTAGTGGTTTTTTTACTGTGTGATTAATGCCTTTAAATAGTTTAAAAATACGTGTTTTCATCGCGTGTTTTCTTCTGTTAACTGTGTAAATCCAAATGGTTGTAAAATGGTGTAAGCTCTTCTAACATTTGCTTCATTTTTAATGGCCTCTGCTCGGACATAACTGCCTTCAAATGCCCCGTAATAAAAGCGGCTTCCTGTATGAACGACTCTTGAGGTTAAAACGCCATCATTAATCCCACTGTACCAACGAATTTCTTCAGCATCAGGAGAAATAATTTCAATATAGCGTTCTTCTGTATTAATAATAATACGTTCAATAATAGGCGCTTGTTCAGTTTCTGTTTGTGTATAATGCGTGAAAAATTGTCCTGAAGTTAGTGAATCTCTTAAATCTGCTTCATTTAAATTATCCATTAAATGCACCGTTGCAGACCAACCTGCTTTTAAACGGTGATAATCATCTGAACCAAGCCCAAAAATTGGACGGTGAGGCATCATCATAGTTAAAAGCATATCCCATAAAACTTTATCATGCGGGTGACGGTTTTGCTGACTATAAACTTCCATACCCACTAAACATTCTGCACTATATCTGGTAAATATATCACGGTACCAAGCAGGTGAAAACTCATCTTCATCTTGGTATTCTGTATATACTTTCCAGTATCTACCTGGATGCGCTAAATAAGTCACAACGCCTGTTTCATTACAAAGATTTGTCATTGTCGTATCAAGTGCTTCATCATCTTCAGTCATATAGGTGGTAAATAACCCAACAAAATGATGATTTATACTATATTCATTCCCAGGAACAGCTAACATGCCTAACGCTTCAGGATCTCTATTTTCCCATTCGTATGGATTATTATCCATAAGTTCTGAAAATGCTGTCCATGGCCAAGTGGTGGTAAGGATCTGATCATCATGATCAGTTATAGCTAAAATAGAATACTCTATACTGTGATATAAATCTACAAGTTCTGCTGGAGCTAATCCACCATCAGAGTGTGTGGTATGCCCATGTAAATTAGCAATAAAATGATTAATTGTATCCCAATCAATGCCTTCATAGGGATTATAAATTAAAATAGTGTTTTCTTCTTTTTTAGAACACGCACTAAGTGTGATGATTGTGATAAATATCATTAAAACTAATAAAATCTTTTTCATTGCTTACTACCTCCATGAATTATGGTATTTAGATGTTAACACTATATTATACTAAAGATGGTGAAAAAGTGAAGGATTAATTAATTAAATAAATCATCAACAAACAAGGATTCGATGCATCCCAAAGTGTATCGAATGTTTCCAATTTTTCAAAGCCTACTCGTTCATAAAATAAACGTGTCTTTAAATAATTAACATCTGTGTTTTTTTCATCAAGGGTTTTAACTGTATAGTATTTATATCCTTGTTTACGTGCTTTAACTAAAGCTTCTTGAAATAACTTCTTGCCAATGCCTTGGTGGTGATATGCTTTTGAAACCGCCATTAAATGAATAGAAACAGCCTTAGAACTTGTCTTTTTAGGGGCTAAAAATCCTACCACTTCTTTATTTTCTATCCATGCAACCATCTCTAAGTTTTCGCTATCATTCACATAATCAATAATAGCGGACTCTATTCCAAACCAACTTGGTAAACTTCTTAATAATTTTTCGGTAATCGTTCTTTTTTCTGTTTTTGAGTCAATCCATTTGATCATTAAAGTCACCTCTTTATATTCTATTTTAACTTATATACACAAAATTATTAACCTAAATAAAAAGCTGAATCATTCAGCTTAATTTATTTTGCTTTCAATAATGCATCTTCAATAGCTTTTAAGTAAGCAAGTGATGTGACTGTTGCTCCAGCAACCACATCAACTTCTAACGATTGATTAATAATTACTTCATCAATAATCGACGAGGTAATGTCTTCACGCTCGAAAGTTACGGTTTTAACAACTTCTATAGATATAATAACCCCATTTTGAATCGTAACTAACACACTTGTTTGCCAGCGCCCATAATCATAATCCACTTCATAAACTCCATCATTTAATTCAGAAATATTAACTGATTCAACCACTTGATTTTCACCTTGTTCTAATCCCTTTGTCATCCATGTAAGGATTCCAAAGATTACACAAAAAACGATCGCAATAACACCAATTATAATTACAAACCGTTTCATTTAACGAAGCACACCTTTCATTAATACTCTTAAATAATTAAACGCTATGCTACTTAATAAAATAAATATACCTACGTAAACAGTAAACTCTTGGATGGATATAGTCACACCGAAATAATATTGTGTGGCAGTTTGTGCAATCACGATTAACCCTATTGCTGCTAAAAGCGACAGCATCATAAAGCCAATTACATAACCAATTGCTTTGTCACGCCTTACATTATATGCCGCAATAAAACATAACGGACCAATAAGCGCTAAATCAAGAATAAATGTTGGCTCTGTGGTTTTCATACCAATAATCTCACTTGGTCTTCTACTATGGAATAACTCAAATATCTCAAAGAACCAAACACTCACACTTAATCCCGCAATGATTAAAAATCCAACCAAAAACTTAGGCATTTTACCCATCGATATTTGCATCGTTAATTGCTCAAAATTAATGATTCTTACTGTTTGAATCAATAAGAAAAAGCTTGTAGAAAAAGCGATGATGTAAACTAAAAACAAACGGTTCATCATTAATCCAAACGCTAAGTTAATCGAATAATAAATAAAAACAGTTAGAAACCCAAGTTTAATCAAAACATGACTTTGTTTAGTTAAATCTGCTTTTATCAAAAATATAATGAACAAAGGAATTACAACATGTAAAATAACAAAATCTGTTCCAACAAATATTGGCCCTTGAAACAAGCTTTCATAAGCATAAATACCACGTCCAAAGAGCTGAACAATATCCCCATATACATTTGTAACAGGTTCTAACTCGAATATGCGTGTATTATAAACGCCTAATCCTGAGGCTACTATAAACGCGATAATCAATAATATTTCTAGTCCGTATTTTTTCATTTTAACCCTCTAATAACTTTCTAATTTCTTGCTCGATTTGAGTGGTGATACGTATTTTATCTGCCAGCTGTCTTTGATAGACATAAAACAGAATTTTCCCGTGAATAGAAGAAGCAATTAATCCGTGATAATACATGATTGATGCCGGTTCAATAACGCCTAAATCCGCACAAGTGATTAACTGTTTCATTAATAACTCCCCAACAGATAGTTTTTCATTATCTCCGACGATGGTTGTTGGATGATTCCCTAAGTCTTCAATAAATATTAATCTAAACCAGTCAGGATTATTTGCAAAAAAATCAAAGTATTGCTTACTTGATTCGACAATCGCTTCTACTGGATCATTATATTCTTTTGTCATTTCTAGCGCTAAAGCCTTCAACTTATCTAAACAAACTAATGCAATAAGTGCTTTAAAATCAGAAAAATAATTGTAGATTGTCGCGTAAGAATATCCTGAACGTTCACCAACTTTTCTTGCAGTTAGCCCTTCAATCCCTTCTTCATCAACAATCTTATTAACTGCTTCTTTAAAGTATCCTATCATTCGTTTTTTTTGCAATTCTTTATTGCTCATTTCTACACCTCTTTAACTATGTTAATTTTATTAACGTTGTTAACCTCATTTAATTATACCTTTTTTTATAATTACGTCAATACTAAAAATAAAAAAAATTACACATTTTTTTTGTGTAATTTTTATTTGTTATATCTCTTCAGTTAAAGCAATTTTATCATAATGTCTTGCGATTTTATCGTAACGATAATATAGCGTTTTAAATATCGGTGTAAACACTAATATATGAATGACCGTAACTGGAATAATGTGATTTAAGTAAGGAATATCAAGCATTCTCACCGCATAAGCTATTAGTAAAAACACAGTCCCAAAAATAATAGCTTGCATAGACTTATTATCTGAATAGTCAAGTTTTTCACCCGCTTTGATAATAAGTAAAAAGGCGCTACCTAAGAAAAATAAATAGACCGTAGTTAGGTACACTGGATGGTTGATCTCACCAACGATTATATAGATAAAGATTACTGCTAGAAATCTAACATGATATTTGAATGTGGATAAATATCTACTAAGTGTTTCTTCATCTAATACTTCATTTGTAGCAAGTAGATGTTCTTTCATTGTCCCTTCATCAGCTTTATAGGCGTTAATTAGCATCATAATATCAAAAATTAATGTCAAAATAACAAAAATCGTTGATACAATAAAAACTGTAGACTCACTTTGAATACTCACTTCAGTCACAAAAATATAAAAGACTGATTTGATTATAAAAGAAGCTACACCAAATGGAAAGGTAATGTAACTTGCTGCACGACTTCTAGATAATGAAATGGATGAGAACACATAACTTAAAAACATCGTTCCAACTACAACTAAAATTAGAAAGGGTGATAAATTTAAGTAATAATCAAATAAGTAACCTAGTGCCATGATGCCATAACTTACTAAATAAAATATTATTGTAAAAATTAAGGTGGTTTTTGATAAGTTAATTAATTGTCTTTTTAGTGGTGGGTGTTTCATAAAAATCACTCCTATTATTCAGTAAGATTATCATACCATAAAATAGGCGTAAAAGAAAACCCCATGAAGGGCGTCATGGGGTTCTCCCCTCGGGGAAGGGGTGAGGGCGAGATATATTACTATCAACCTTTAGAAGGATGATGATATAAATAGCCTTGATGCAATGTGCATCCAAGGGATTTCAGGGCGTCGCTTTGTTCTGGTGTTTCAACACCTTCTGCAATCATTTCTTTATTAGAAATAAGTGAAATGTTGCGAATCATTCTAACGATTTCCCTACTTTGTAAGTTGTGAATATTTGCTGTAAATACTGCATCAATTTTGATGACATCATATGGCACATTTTCTAGTACCGATAAGGCTGAATATTCTCTGCCAAAATCATCTAATGCAATCATAAATCCGTTTTCTTTATAAAGTTTTATACGATCAATACATAACTCTAAGTTATTTATAAACGTTGTTTCTGATACTTCAATACTTATCCTACTAGAATCAATTTTAAATCGCTTTGCCATATCATTTAAATAGTATAAGAAGTTTAAGTCAAGTAATGATTCTGGCGCTAGGTTTAAGGATAAAATAACATCTTTGTAACGGTCTTTTAGTATTAAATTATTAAACGATTCGAAGGTTTTTTCAACTAAGTAACGGTCAAGTAGGTCTATTATGTTCGCTTCTCTAGCTAAATCAAAGAAAACCTCAGGCGCAACAAATCCTAGTGACGCATCTTTCCAACGTGCTAATTCTTCAACATATTTTACTTTTTGAGAATTTGTTTCGATAACTTCTTGGAAATAGATTTCGATGACTTCGTTTTCAATTGCCTTACGTAATTTATTTGTTAAGGTGTACTTCTTTTTAAGTGTTTCTTTTATATGACTGTTGTAACGTTTAATATCACTACCATTAGTTTTGTTATTGTTCGTTGCTAAACTGGCTAAACTAATAAGTTTTTCTAAATCAGTTGTGTCGTCAGGATATAGTGCATACCCCATTGATTTTTCAATTTGAACTGGAAGTTCTTCATTTTCTAGGAATGATGAAAGTGGTGTTTTGAAGGACTTTAAATAGTGATTAATTTGATCATCGGATGCTGAAGCGTTTGTACAAAACACCACGAATTCATCTCCAGAAAATCGTGAGATTAAGGCTTCTGAGCCAACAATCTCTTCTAATGCACGCGCAATCGAAATGAGGACTTCATCTCCTACATGATGTCCGAATAAGTCATTGATCTTTGAAAAGGACTTAATGTCTATGAAAAATGCGACTGCACGGTCTACATTTTGTAGATTACGAATAGCTTCATAAAGACCTTGTTGGTTATATAACCCAGTTAAATAATCTCTATGTAAATGATAATTTTCATCATAAGATTGCTTAAAATATTGTGTTATTTCATGGCCTTGGGCAATAATTAATGCGATATCATTATGATTATTGATAATAGCCTCATAAGTCCAAAATATACGTTTTTTAGAATCTTCAACACTAACTTCAACTGCACTATGTGCTCGGTATGATTCTTGTAAGTTTTTTAAATTTGCTAAATTAATGCCGAAATATGAACTGAATTCTAAAACATTCTTTCCAATTACATCTTTTAAGGTTAAATCAAATAAATCTAACGTACTATCAGACACGAACTTAATATTTCCGTTTTTGTCAAAATTAATTAACAGTTCCATTTGATTGGATTTTTCGTTTTCATAACTAATCGTTTCATAACCGTGTGAAAAGTTTTTATGCGTATTAGGGTTTAAAGAAAATTGCATGTATTTGTACCCCATCACTAATGGTTGATTATTATACACATTACCGACGATTAACTCTTTTAAATTAACTTGTAGCTTTTCTTGGCCTTTAACCACATAATGCAGTTCTTGTTGAAGGGGACTCAGTTTGATTTCATTGATATAGTTTATTGCAAATAAGCCAACGACACTTAGGAAACCACCAAAAACAACAACGTAATATACATTGCTGACACTTTCATAACCTTGGCTCACCCATAACAGGATGATAAGTCCTAACATCATCACCACTATAACTGGTCTTATTAGCTGTAATCCTTTATCCATGATCTCACCTTTTACTTTCTTGTTGTTGGATTCATTATATAACTATGTATTATGTACTTAATATTAATTTCCTCTATATATATTTTCTTCTATATACTTATTATAGGCTTGATTTTTTATTCTGAACAGCGCGTATATGTCGTGTTTGCAAAAAAAAACGCAAAATTTCATCAATTTTACGCTTTTATTTATATTTTTTATAAACTACTTAACCTTTTTTTGTAAGTATTTCATTATGAACATATCAAAGTTAACATTAAACTCATTTTGAATCCAATTAGTAAATTTTTCAATTTTTTTTGAGTTGCCTTCCATATGTAAAACACTATAACACTTGAATAAATTTTCTTCAAACTTATTAAAATATTCTAACTTAAAATAAGCTCCAGCTTTGTAATAATAGAAAAAGTCCCAAAGATAATACTGCTTAAATTTCATTCCTCTTTCGATTGCAATGTCAGAAAAATTTATTACTTGTGAATAATTTCTTTGTAATCCATAGGATTTAATTAATCTTCTGACGATAAGTGTAAAAACAATTGCACTATCTGAGCTTACCATGATGCCTGAATCACTTTCGATTAACTGACTCAACCTATCTAAAATTAGTTTTGACTTCTCTATTGGAGTAAGATCTAATAATGCGCTTAGTATCAAGGCTTCAATGTCTGTAATATATTCATGTTTTAAAATATCGGGATAATTAATTAACTTTGCATTTTCTTTAAATGCATCTTCAACAGATACTTTTCTTTTCTTTAAATCTTCTAATATCAATGCATGATTAAAGAAAATTTTCTTCTCTTCTTCGATTATTATATCTTCGGTTATTTTTTCTTTTATTGATTTAGCATTTGTAAAATCATTATTTACAACTGCATTGTAAAACTCATTAACTAACTTTAATTGCAAGTTTTTTTCATACTCAAACTCATTTAATATTTTTTTAGATGGTATACCTAATCGCTCGGCAAATAGTTCTAGTTTTTCATATGGCAAATCACCATCACCATTTCTATATCGCTGATATTGACGAATAGACACAATGCCATGCAACATAGCTTCTTGTGTCATTTTTCTACCAATTCTAACTTTTTCAAGATAATTACACAGTTCCATCGAGTTCATAAAAATACCTCTAAATGCGACATATATGCGCTGTTGTTAATATAAAATACCTATTATTATGGAGTTAGAAAAACACTTAAGGAGATTATAAAATGAAAAAAATTACACTTTTAGCGATTATATTAAGTTTTGGATTATTACTAACTGGTTTTTTGAATAAATACACAAATGTTGATTTATTGTTCGACGAGGAAGATGATTGGCCAGAGTTTGTTTCACTTTTGTTTGATGAAGAGGATGATTGGCCGGAGTTTGTTTCACTTTTATTTGATGAAGAGGATGATTGGCCAGAGTTCGTTTCACTTTTATTTGATGAAGAGGATGATTGGCCAGAGTTCGTTTCATTAAACAGAGGAACTCAATATCCACAACCAAAACCACAAGTTGTTTCAAATAGTAAAGTATTTATTTAATTAATACTGGTTTTTAAACAAAAAATTATAAAGGAGAATTTATCATGGAAAGAAAAGAATTTATGGTTGAATTAAATGGAATAATTGAAACCATTCATACATATACAAGAAATCCATTTATGATGGGTTATACAAAAGAGTTAAGAAAATCGATTCGTCAAAATGACATTGAGATGCTTCAAATCGTTTTAGACAAAGTTATTAGTTGGTACAATGAAGAAATTGAAGCGATTAAAAGTGACGAATATATATTCAATAAAAATATGCACGAAAAAGCATATGATATTTTAAAAGAATATCGTGAAGGTTTACACGCTTAATTATTTTGTAATTATTGCTTAATAATTATAGCACAAAATATTCAATATTAAAATATGCGTAAAATGACCTATATATGGCTTTTATCCATAATTTACGCGATTAGAGAAATTTAAAAGACCTTGTAAAGGGTCTTTTAGTCGTTTATATTTATAATAATATTTTTAATTGTATTTAGCGTGTTTTTATACGCTGTTTTAGTGTTCATAATATCGTTTTCTTGATTCATATTGTTTATATTATATAAGGATACATTTTTATACTTTTTAAGCTCATTTCCTTCTTTGGTAATTTGTCCGGCTAGTACAATGACAGGTTTATTGTATTTATCTGCAATCTTTATTACACCTAGTGGGGCTTTACCCATAAGTGTTTGTATATCGATTTTACCCTCACCTGTAATAATTAGATCCGCTTTACTAATTTGTTCTTCTAGGTTAATCGCATCAAAAACGAGTTCAATCCCTGGTTTTAAGGTTGCTTTTAAATAAGGAATGAGGCTTGCAGGTAATCCACCGGCAGCACCTGATCCTTTTATTTTTTGTAAATCAATGCTTTCTATATTATATATATAAGAAGCATAATGTTTTAAACCCTTATCTAGGATCTTTACAATTTCTTTGTTTGCGCCTTTTTGTGGGGCGTAGATATGAGCAGCACCATTTGGACCATATAAAGGATTAATTACATCAGTCGCAACTAGTATATTTACATCTTTTGGTAGTTTAACTGCATGGGATGCATCTACTTCATTAATATGAATTAAGTTTTCACCAATTGGTTGTAATGGCGCTTTATAACGATCGTAAAATTTATACCCGAGTGATGCTAACATACCAATGCCAGCATCATTAGTTGCACTACCACCCACACCAATGATAATGGTATTAACGTGATGCTTTAAGGCATCCTTAATCATATCGCCTAAACCATAAGTCGTTGTATATAAAGGATTTAATTCATCTGCTTTTAGCAATGTGATGCCTGAGGCTTGCGCCATTTCAATGACTGCAACTTTATTTGGTAATAATCCATAATACGCACGAATTTTTCGCATAAGAGGATCGTGGACTTCAAGATAGATACGTTTTCCATTTAGTGCTTGTGTGAAAGCATCAACCGTACCTTCTCCACCATCAGCGATGGGGGTTTTGATAATACTATGGGTGTTTGTGACTTGAAGAATCCCTTCTTCTACCGCATTGGCAGTTTCTAATGATGTTAAACTTCCTTTAAATGAATCCATTGCTATTAAGATTTTCATGTTATCACCTAAACTTATTATACTAGATTTTACAGATAATTATATTTCCTATCTAAATTATAAAACTGATTATGTCAAAGTGTCATTTCTAGGTTGAAATAGAATGAAAAATGATATACTATAAATAATTGAGAGGAGTGATTTTATGCCAAAAAAATCATTAATAGAAAAATATGCACGTTTAGCCGTTAAGGTTGGTGTCAATGTTCAAAAAGATCAACCTGTAGTTATTCGCGCAACAACCGAAGTTAAAGAACTTGTCCGCGCTATGGTTAAGGAAGCTTATTTAGCCGGTGCTAAAAAAGTTCATGTGGATTGGAGCGATGATTATGTGAGTCGTTTAGGCCTTGAACATATGCAAGTAGAAACACTTGAAGAAGTCCCTGAATGGACGATTGCTAAAGCACAGTACGCTATTGATTCTAATGCTTGTTTTATAAGTATTACTTCACCAATTCCAGGTTTAAACGCTGGGATTGATCCAAGTAAAATGCAACGTGCGGGGATTGCAATGATGAAAAAGCTTCAGTTCTTCCAAACACACATGATGGGGAACAAAGCACAGTGGAGTGTTGTTGCTGCACCTAATGAAGTATGGGCAGAGAAAGTATTTCCTAATTTAAAAGGCGAGGAAGCTGTTGAAGCTTTATGGCAAGCGATTTTTGAAGCGTGTCGTGTTAAAGAAGATAACGACCCTGTTAAAGAATGGGATGCGCATAACGAAATCTTAGCAAAACATAATAAAATTTTAAATGATTATCAGTTTGATAGTTTGCATTTCAAAAACAGCTTAGGCACTGATTTAACTGTTAAACTAGTTGAAAATCATGTTTGGGCTGGTGGGTCTGAACATTCAACTAAAGCAGTAATTTTTAATCCAAATATTCCTACTGAAGAAACATTTACCATGCCGCATAAATACGGGGTAAATGGAAAAGTTGTTGCAACGAAACCTTTAAACTACCAAGGAAACTTAATTGAAGACTTTTGGTTAGAATTTAAAGAAGGCAAAGTCGTTGATTATGATGCTCAAAAAGAAAAAAATACACTTAAAAACTTAGTTGAATTTGATGAAGGTAGTTGCTATTTAGGTGAGGTTGCATTAATCTCTCATGATTCACCAATTCAAAATTCAAACATCTTGTTCTTAAATACATTATTTGATGAAAATGCATCATGTCATTTAGCACTTGGTAGAGCGTACCCAATGAATGTTGAGGGCGGGACTAGTATGAGTCAAGAAGACTTAGAAAAGATTGGCTATAATCATTCTATGGCACATTCTGACTTCATGTTTGGTAGTGAAGATATGTCAATTGTTGGAACTACTAAAGAGGGTAAAAAAGTTCAAATATTTAAAGACGGTAATTTTATAATTTAATTGAAAAATAGGTGTCCAAAATTGGACACCTATTTTATTACTTTTTCTATAAACACTTTTACAAGTTCTGGATCAAACTGGATGCCTGAATATTTTATAAGTTCTTTAATAGCATTATTTTTCCCAATTGATTTACGATATGGTCGGTTTGAAGTCATCGCTTCATAAGCATCAGCAATACTAATAATTCTAGAAAAATAAGGAATATCTTCTCCTGCTAGTCCGTTCGGATAACCTAAACCATCATAGCGTTCGTGATGAGAAAGCGCATATTCGGCTAAATCAGAAAATTCATCTGCAGCACGTAAAATTTGATACCCATTATCCGTGTGTTGTTTAATGATATGATATTCTTCTTCTGTTAAAGAAGCTGGTTTATCTAAAATGGCATCTGGGATTGAAATTTTACCAATATCATGAAGCATACCAGCGAGTTCTAGTTCTTTTATTTCATCTGTACGTAAATCCAACACTTCACCCATTCGCTTACAATATTGACTGACACGTTCTGAGTGAATTTTTTCAACTGAGTACTTATCGGTTAAGGTGTTTAAAATACTTTTAATCGCCTGATTACGCATGCTTTTACCTTCTGTAAGTTTTCGTTTATACATATCGTCTTCAGCTCTTTTAAGTATATCTTTAATGGAAATATGAGAATTGTCTTTTACCGCATACCCTATCGCTAATGAATAGTGAACATTTTCGATTTTTAGGTGCATGATGTTATTTTGAATATTACATTTTATTGAAGCTATTTCTTCTTCATCTGTGTTTGGTAAAATAATCGCAAACTCATCGCCACCAATTCTAGCGATGATATCTTTTGTACGACATGATTTGAGTAACGTTGAGGCGATTTGTTTTAAGGCAATATCACCTGTTTCATGGCCAAAAGCATCATTAAGTAATTTTAAACCGTTTAAGTCGATATTCATAATACCCAAAGGATAATAACTTTCGTGATCGTATTTAGCGAGTTCTTCTGAATAATAACGACGGTTAAATAGCCCTGTTAAATAATCATGAATGCTTAAATATTCAATTTCTCTTTGTTTTAAGGCTTGTTCAGTAACGTCTCTAAACACAAGGACAGTCCCAATGAGATTTTTGTTTTCATCAAAAATAGGCGCACAAGAATCTTCAATTAAGTAACGTTCATTGTCTTTTGAAATTAATATAGCATGTCTTGATATACTCACTTTTTCTTTACGTTTTAAGACTAAGTCTACGGGATTTGGTAAGGGTTTATGAGTGTGTTCATCAACTATATTAAAGATTACATTAAATGGCTGATTAACCGCTTCTTCTTTGGTATAACCTGTTAATGATTGGGCAATATCGTTAAACACTAAAATCTTACCTTCTTCATCGGTAGAAATTACAGCATCACCAATAGAAAGCAGTGTGGTTTCAGCTTTAATTTTTTCTTGATTTAAAGCATTTTCAGTTTCCTTAATACTTGTTATATCAATATTAGTCCCTGCCATCGTTAATGGATTACCTTCTTCATCCCAAGCCATTACTTTACCGTTATCTAATATCCATATATAGGTGCCATCACTACGTTTTAAACGATACTCTAAACTAATGGATTCAATTGTTTTATCAATTACGCTTAAAATAACTTGTTTTACTCTTTTATAATCTTCTTCATGAATAAATTTTTCATAATCATCTGCAGGTAGCGGAGATATGTCTTCTAATGTTCTACCTAATAAATCCGCAAAGCGTTGGTTAAAATATAAAACATCTTCTTTGATGTCCCACTCCCAAGTTCCTGCGCCAGTTCCAGCGATGATATTTTGAAGGCTTTTATACGAGTTTTGAAGTTTAAATTGTAAGTTTTTAGGTTCGGTGATATCTCTAGATACCCCAACAGCACCAATCACATTTTGAGACTGATCAAATATAGGAGAAATTGATGATTCAAAATAAAATATTGATCCGTCAATCTCAATTTGCCAGTCGTAAATGTTAGCTTCACCTTCTAATGCACGTTGATACATTTTGTCACGGTGGACCCCATCGGAACCAAAGACATCTAGGATTTTTTTACCTATAAAATCTTCTGCTTTTAAGTGTAGTTTTTCTAATCCTTTACCATGAATCGATTTAAAGTGTTTTTCTAGGTCAATTTCAAATATGATATCTGCAGTAGAACCTACTAGTCTAGAAACTCTTTGATGTTCTAAATCTAGAGCTTCTTGGAGTTTAACACGGTCAGTTATATCGTGAAGGATCATAGCAAACTGGTTTTTCTTTGGTGAATAAGCAACCGTATCAAACCATTTATCTAGTGCGGTAGAATAGTTCATCGCACTGCTTGGGACACCAGTATTTGCGACTTCTGCAAATCCATCAATGTATTCTTGTTTTGTATTTGGAATAATATCTTTAATCGTTTTACCGATAAAATCTTTAATGACCAAGTTAAATAAGTTAGCAAAACTTTGATTAACATAAATAAAACGATAGTTAGTTGGCTTATTATGTTCATCATACATAATTTCACAATGAGCTAATCCTAGTTTCATAGAACCTATTAGGGATTGATGTGCTTTCGTTGATTCATCTCTTTGTTTGAGTATGAAAAAGAGTAAAATAGCGATTACTACTTGTGATAAAGAAGATCTTAACGAGTGCATAGGAAACGCATTGTGTGCAATTAAATCCGTAATGATATGAATACTAATCAATAGGTATACGGTATGAAATAACCATTTACGATACCATAAAGCTATCAATGCAATAAATAAGTAATAACTGTGAATAATTAGGTCATGCGAAGAAGACCCTATTGGTAGGGTTATTGTAAAGAAAATTAAAGTGACAAGTACGATAATCGTAAATAATAAATACCCTAATTTTTTCATATTTAACCTCTTCTTAACAAAAAGGGACACATTAGTCCCTTATCCTTACTTAATCTATATTTTATCACAAATCGCACTATTATAGTATAAGTTTATATTTCGTTAAACTCTTACTTTTTTTTAATAAAACGTTTTTAGAGAAAATTCTAAGTGCCCTGACCCAAAATCACCTAGGCTATTTTGATACCAAAATCTTTTATTTACTCAATATTAGTTTAAAATTATCCACATCTTCAAATAGTGTGCTTCAGTAATTTCTAGACCGATACTGTTAAACTTAATCTGCTATTTATGCATCAGTTTATATAAATAAGAGATGAAGTCAGTATCTTGAGTGTCTTCCATAACGAAATACCTCCAAGTTTAATACTATATCTAAGTACTTGTAATCTTATTAATTACTTTCTTTATTTATAGTGTCTACTTAGAGGCATCATATCAGCAAACAATGTTTTTAAATTACTCACTTGGCTCGTTTTCCCAAATAACCTGCTGATTATCTGGGTTCCAAGCTAAATCCCATGTGGAAGGCTTACTTGCATAATCAGTAGTTATAATTAAGTTTGGTGTATTTGAAAAGGCAAAAAACTCTATGTATTTGACCGATAAAGGAATATGGATTGACTTAAGTGATAAATTATCTGAAAAGGCGAATGCGCCAATAGTATGTAAGTCTTTATGTGTACTAAAATCAACTGTTTGTAGTAATGGATTATTTGAAAAAGCAAAAGGATAAATGATTTCTAATTGACTTGATGCCATAAAATGAATAGACTCAAGACTTTCCATTTTAGTAAAAGCAAATTCTTTTATCGTCGTAATGGATGCGGGAAGTGTAATTTCTGTCATGGCTTCATTAAACGCAAAGCCATAATAAGGAATAATAGTTAAAATACTGTCTTCAGGAAAAGTGATTGCACTTAAGTTCGGATGGCTAAATACATAATCACCTAGATACGTAATGGTGTTCGGTAATTCAAGCGTTTCTATATGTTCTAGATTATATAGTATTAGTGCGCCTAAAGCACGGACTGTGAATTCATCAATTTCATTAGGTATAGTAATTTCTACATTATCTGTAATGATACAATAGATAAATAGTTCTGAATCATTCAAATAAATATATTTATAGGCTTCATTTCTGCCATAACTTATAACATTTTCAAAAATGTTTTTAGATTCAATACCAAAGTCCCATTGTTTAGAAAATGATTCATTTAGTGTCTCTTCTTCTAAGAATATATGGACTAAATTAGACCCTTGAAAAATTCTTGTTTCTAATTGTGTTTGATTTGGAATATAGATCATAGTGAGTCTACTGTTATAAGCAAATGCAAAATCATGTACTTTAGTATCGTGATTTGGCAGGATTACTTCTCTAAGTGCATCCATTACCGAAAAGGCATACTCATGAATCTCTAAATTCGTCTCACCTGATTCAAATAAAATACTTTCAAGTGCTAAGTTGTAAGCAAAGGCATGATGCTCAATCACCTCAACTGATGAAGGAATAATTAAATGGCCTTTTAACCCACTAAATTTAAAAGCATTTTCTTCAACGCTTTTAATATGACTAGAAATCTCAAAGGTTTCAAGGGCTGAGGTGTTTGTTAAAAAGCCTTTAGGAATAACGGTTTGTGATTTTGGAAAGTTTATTTCGGTTAAGAATACGTTATCTTTAAAAAGATTAGATCCTAAATACGTTATATTTGAATGTTCTGGAAAATTAAAACGCTCAAGACTTGCCCCTTCAAAGGCTGCCTCTTGAATTTCTTCTATTGAAGGCGGTAAGTTAATATGTTTAAGTGTTGATTGGGCAAATGCGTACGATTTTATTATTTTTAAATTACTTGTTTCTGTAAAATGGATTTGTTCTATTGAAGGATGATGATAAAAGGTGTAACTATCAATCATTTCAACTTGGTCAGGTATATAAAGTGTTTTAATATTTTTAAGATCTGTAAACGCATGAGGTAATATAACGTGTATGTCTTCACTTAGCGTTACAACCGTGTAATGATCATGTTTGAAACCAAAGAGTAATCCTTCTAATATGAGTTGATGCTCTTGATTTCTCATCCATTTAGTATCTTGAAATGCTTGATAACCGATATATTTAATGTTTGAATTTTCATTAAAAGTTATTAGTTCTAAATTTGATGCATTGTAAAAGGCAAACGCTTCAACAATTTCGACACTACTAGGAATGATAACTTCATTAATGTGATGATTATCTTTAAATGCATTTTGTGCGATTTTAGTTACTGGATATCCGTTTATCGATTCAGGAACTTCATACGTCTTTGCACTACCATGATAATAATCAATTGTTGCTTGATTATTAAAAATAGTGTAACTTAAATCTTTACCTTCTTGTTCTACCCATTTAGCATATAGGGTTATGTTTTGACTTGGCATTAATGGTCTTATATATAAATCAACTGCAGCTTCTGAAAATTGTGGGTCATAATACCATCCAATAAAATGATAGCCTTCTTTTGTGGATTCTATGTCCATTATAGGAATAGGTTGGTTATAAAGTGCGTTGATGGGTTCAACAAATGTTCCACCATAGGTTACAAATGAAATAGAAAATTCACGTGGATGAAATTGCGGTTCAATCACACGTGAAGATTGTATATTGGCATATTCATGACTCCAGCCAATAAATATGTACCCTTCTTTAAAAGGTGTAGCTGGAGGGGTGGCGGAGTCACCTTTTTCTATTGATTGTCTACTAATTATCGTTCCGTCATGATTAAGAAAAACGACTTCATATTCGTCTAGTTTAGGGGTGTTTTGGGATAAATCACATGCGATTAAAGTAAAGATAATCATAGATAAAACAAGACCTAATATGACTTTTTTCATTATTAGCCTCCTGTTATGCATTGTGATAAAGAGTTTTTCTTAACATGAATCTCATGTATAGAATAACCCTTTTTGAAGATTTGTTCAAGTTATTATAAAACTCTAGGATTTTAAATCCATGCTTTTTCCTATAATATAAAAAAGCAGATCTTACGACCTGCTTAAAAAAGTAATAACATAAATATGATAAAAATAGTAGCTGAAATGAAAACAGTGAGTAAATTTGCGATAACATATTGTGCACCTGATACTTCTCGGATGCCTTCTTGTTCGGTTACAAATTCCCAACCATGTGTATGTTGGTTCTTAAGACCTTTTTCTTCGAAACGCTGTTTTTTGGGATAACCTGGTCGGTTAAAACTAGCATTACCTCTTAGGTCGCTCACTTTAATTACCTCCTTCTACTGGAACTGCTACTTGAACTGCCTTTCTTTTGATTATGTAACATACTGTCAATCATAATAACAAAGGCAATCATTAAGTCAGTTTCTGCTAATTTTTCATCAATTGCGACTTCGTAAGTATCGCCCCATGAAAATAGTTTCTTTTGTACAGTAACAACAATACCTTTGTCGCTTGTAATCGTGAACTGATGTGCAAAAACATTACCCTCTACATGAAAATACCCATATTGTGTGGTTTCAATTGAGATTGATTGTTTCAGCATGGCGAAATTCTTTTTAATGAACGCTACACGGTTACCATTTGGATCATCTAAAAAATAAGTTGGCATGAAGCTGAATACTTTTTTGCTTAATGTAAAGATGTGACGTTTGTTATGTGTTTCATAGATGTCAACTCTGTTTGTCCATGAAAACATCTTTCCTTCGCAGTGATAAATGACATTTTGATTGGCATCATAGACTTTGTAGCGATCTCTTATAGAAAATGCTTTTTGCTTTACGTAGAAATTTTTCAAGTAATTATCCCCCTATTATTTAATAAAGTATATTATCTAATACTTTTTTGGCTTGTTCTTTACCTAAGATGTATTTAATGATTTCATATGCAAACTCATAGACTGCACCGGCCCCACGGGCTGTGATAATGCCTTCATGGGTTAAGGCTTTTAGCTCAGGGTGATAAATGCCTTTTGGCATATCACCTTCACAGCCTTTAAAGCAAGTAAATGGAACTTTATCTAGTAGTCCTGCCCGTCCTAAAAACCTTGGACCAGCACATATAGCCGCAATCATTTTATGTTGGTTTGAAAAAGCTGTTGCTAGGTCTTGAATGTTTTTGTTTTTATCAATGGTTTCAGCAACATATTTACCGCCTGGAATGATTAAAAATTGATAATCTCCGTATTCAATATCACTTGCAAAACAATCTGCTTTAACCGTTAAACCAAAAGCTGTATTAATATTAAGTGTGTCTTCAAATGTACAAGTGGTAATATGAATACCACTTCTCACAAGTAATGCTCTAGTTGCTAGAGCTTCTACATCCTCAACGTTATGGCTTAACACGAGTAATCCTTTCATAACGAATCACGCTCCATTAATACAATATTATATCTTCATTATACACCATATAGAATTATTACAACAATGTTGAGCGTTTTTATTTTTTCATTTCAACCCTCACATTACGTTAAACTATGTCAATAAGTATATCCCGCTTATAAAGGCTATTATTTGCCTATTTAGTGCACTTTTGGTATAATGTTAATGAGGTGACTTATATGAAAAAAATTGTAACTAAATTCCCCGTACCAAATATTCTGTTAGGATTTATCCTAATTGCCTTCGCGGTCTATGCAACATTTGCATCTACTTTAATGCTTGACGGTATTCGTTTTGTATTTGCAGCATTAATTATTGTGTATTCTTCATTAAGGCTTTATAAAGACTTAAATTACTATAAAAGAAAATCATCAAAATCTATTGCAACAGGCGAGTTTGTAATTAGTATTATCCTTGCAATCTTACTCGCATTTGATGTATTTGCTTTAGCAATAGTTGTAGGGCTT
The DNA here is from genome assembly GCF_043951795.1 of Liberiplasma polymorphum. Lineage (NCBI taxonomy): Bacteria > Bacillati > Mycoplasmatota > Mollicutes > Liberiplasmatales > Liberiplasmataceae > Liberiplasma > Liberiplasma polymorphum. The sequence goes on from NZ_JBIOAG010000015.1 coordinate 30,913, forward strand.
ATCCTTTATATTAAAGGGGCTACCTTCTTACTTATTTTACAAGTTCGCAAGACCTATACTACTCCTTATAGATATTTAATTAACTTAGTTTTAATTACACTTGGTACATTTATTTTCTTTTCTAACAGAGCTTATGAAGATATTTTAGTCTATGTATTATTCGCAGGATTAACGTTATATGGTATTATCCTACTTTATTATGGATTCTCAAAACTTGTTGAAGACAGTAAGAAAAAGAAATCTTCCTCACGAAGTGAAAACCCTAAACCAGTTGACACTGTAAGTGAACCCGTTAAAGTAAATACTCAAGAGGTTAAACCTCATACTTATACTAAAAAGGCTTTAATGGAAAAAAATGTTGATGAATTAAAACAAATGTGTAAAACAAGAAACTTAAAGGGTTACTCAACCCTGAATAAAGAACAATTAGTTGAAAAACTTTGGTTATATGATCATCAATAATACTAAACGTGGATGAACTCCACGTTTTTTTTATTGAACCATAATTTACACGAAGCATTAACCTAATAAATCTTAATCAATTTTGACGTAACCCCTTTTAAGGCTGTAAATATATCATTAATTCTCATTGTATATAGTAACAACTGTGATAAAATAACTATAAGATAAGAATTAATCGGGGATTAAAGGGCTAAGGGCGCTTCTAAAACGGGGGGTTCTTAATTATGGAAATGATACTTGGCATTTTAATCAATATAATTTTGCTTTTTGGTTTAACATTATTAGTAAGTATTTCGGACAAAACAACCGAGATGAACAAGGGCCTCATCCGTGTTGTTTATGGCTTCATGATTGGATTTTTCGCTATTTTTATTATGATGAATGCATGGAGTTTTGAAGAAGGTGTTTTTTATGACACTCGTTCGATTTTAATTAGTAATACGGCATTGTTTTTTCACCCTGTAACAAGTATAATTGCTTTATTATTTGCGGTTTCATACCGTATTTACATTGGTGGTATTGGCGTTTATGCAGGAGTCTTGACGCTTTTTTTTAGTATGGGAATTGGTTTACTTTTTAAACGTTATGTGTTTGGTAAAACTAAATTTTCTAAATATTTAGAACTTTATGTGTTTGGTTTTGTCGTACACATATTTATGATTTTAAGTCAATTAGCTTTCCCATATCCTAGAAATATTGAAATTATTAAAGACATTAGTTTGTTTGTATTGATTTCTTATCCGATTGCCTCTTTATTATTGGGGGTTGCTTTACTAAACAATAACCAGCGTATAAGGAATACTAAAAAATTACATGAAAATATTGATCAATTAAATATTCAAAAAGAACGTTACGAACAGTTATCTAATTATAGTGAAACAATCGTTTGGGAACTAGATACTACAGGTTTATATACCTATGTAGATGATATGATTGAACCCATTTTAAAAGTTAAACCTGATGATGTAATCAATAAAATGTATTTTTATGAGTTTATAGCCCCAGAACATAAATCAGAAATTATTAGTGTTGCTTTAAAAACGATGGAAAATCAAGAAACTTTTAATAACTTAATTTATAAAAATATTGCTAAAGATGGTTCTGTTGTTTGGCTTTCTACAAGTGGCTTTCCCGTTTATGATAACAATGGCCAATACACAGGTTACCGTGGTAGTGATAAAAATATAACCGAACAAATCGAACAAGCAAGTTTACTTGAAGAAACCGAGAAACGTTATCAAGTTATTTTCGAACAAAATCCACTTGGTATGATCCAGTATAATGAAAAAGGCCATATTACCTTAGCAAATGACGCTTTTTCAGAAATGTTAGGGTCGACATCAGAAAAACTTAAAGGTTTAAAAATGTTACACCTACCTGATAAAAAACTTGTTGCTGCCTTAAAACGTTCATTAGAAGGACAAATGGGTATTTACCAAGATTATTATCACGCTGTCACAAGCGATAAAGTAGTCGCTGTTCGTGTGCAATTTTGCCCCATTAAAAATAAAGACCATCTTGTCATTGGTGGCATTGGAATTGTTGAAGATCTTACGAATTATTTAAAAAATCGTGAAGAAATAAGAAAACTATCCACGACCGATTCATTAACGGGTTTATTAAACCGTCGTATGTTTGATGAACATTTAGAACAGTTTAGAGATACTGATCAGTTTCCGTTTGCCGTAATTATGTGTGATATTAATACATTGCGTGTAATTAATGAATCTTTTGGCTATGATAAAGGAGACTTTGTTATTTTAGAGTTAACACGGGCTATTAATGAAGCTAAAGATGATGCGCATCTAGTTTTTAGAATCGGAGGCGATGAATTTGCGATTTTAATGCCCAATGCAAATGCTTCTACGGTTGAGGGGTTTATCGAGCAAGTTAAAACATCGCTTGATTTAAGTACCGAAGAATTTCCAATTAGTGTTTCATTTGGTTATGCCTTAAAAGAAGATAAGTCTACAGAACTTACAGAAGTTCTTAAAAACGCTGAAGGTATGATGCATTCAAATAAAATTTATGATGGTGCAAGTATTTCCAAAAAAACTATTGATATCATCATGCAAACGTTATTTGAAAAATCCAGTAGAGAAATGTATCATTCTCAACGAGTAAGTGCATTAAGTGAAGAAATTGCTATGCATTATAAACTTGGGACTTCTTTTAAAAACCGTGTTAAAATTGCGGCGTTACTCCATGATATAGGCAAAATTAACGTTGATGGGTATATCTTAAACAAAGCTACGAAGCTTTCTGAAGAAGAATGGTTAACGATAAAAAAACATCCTGAATATGGATTCAGAATTCTAAATTCTGTTGATGAATATATGGACGTTGCTGGAATCGTTTTAAATCATCATGAACGCTGGGACGGACTTGGCTATCCTGGAAAAATAAGAGCCAACAACATTCCACTTGAAGCACGTATTATTGCGGTTGCTGATGCCTATGATGCCATGACTAAAGATAGATTATACCGAGATGCTTTGAGTAAAGATGATGCTATTATTGAACTTAAAAACAATGCGGGTACTCAGTTTGACCCTAAAGTTGTTGAAATATTTGTACAAAAAGTTTTACACTATGCTGTTAAGGAGTAATGTTATGGATTCGCTTAATTTCAAACACCTATTTGATCATGTTAGTGATGCCGTTTATATTGTTGATGAGGATCGAAAAATTATTTATTTTAATGAAATAGCTGAAAGAATTTCTGGTTTTACTCGTGAAGAAATTGTCGGTAGTTATTGCTATGATAACTTATTAAACCATATCGATGAAACGGGAAAACAACTTTGCTTTCAGGGTTGTCCTTTAAAACATTCAATTGATAACAACGTCGTTAATACTGGTGCAGTTTATTTACACCATAAAGATGGTCATAGAGTAAAAGTTAATGTTAAGACAATTCCTTATAATGATCAGTTAAAGTATGGGGTTGAAATATTTAATGATGCGAGTGATTTAAAAACAGTTAAAACCTTACAAGATGCATTAAGCGAACAAGAAATGCTTAATAAAATAGATGCCTTAACCCAACTTCCCAACCGTAGATATTTAGATGCTTTACTTAATGGTACTATATTACTTGGTGTTAATAAAAAATACGCCATATTATTCATGGATATTGATAACTTTAAACAATTTAATGATCAACACGGCCATGAAATCGGAGATCAAGTCCTTAAAATGGTTAGTCAAACCATTCAAAGTAATATCCGTAATTCTGATATTGTCGTTAGATATGGTGGCGAAGAAATCATAGTTATTTTAGATTATGTAACGAAAAAGGATGCGTTAAGAATCGCTGAAAAATTACGGATGCTGGTGCAATCTAGTACGTTCAGAAAAACTAAAGGCAATTTGTTTGTTACAATATCAATAGGCGTAAAATTGTTTCAATCTCAAAATGATTTAAGTCAATCGATTAAAGCAGCTGATAAGGCAATGCTTGAAGCTAAAAAAAGAGGAAAAAATCAAACAGTCATGTTTGATTAATACCCTCTCTATAAACATTATTAAAAATGTCGCTTAAAACATAAAGCGACATTTTATTTATATTAATCTCTAAAAAAATGAAAATTATTCACAAAATAGGTGTACGCGGTTAATCCTGAACTTAGTAACAAAAGGATTAAAATATATAGCGTAATGAGTGGATAACTTTGTGGTAGATCTTGTTGGGTATAATGTCTTAAGAAAATTCCGAAATACGCCCAAATGAAGACAATTCCATAAACAACATCACCGGTTTGATAAAGGACAACGCTTAATATTATTATTCCGATCAACAATATAGCAACTAACCAAATCGGTTCGCTAATTCCAAACCCGGTAAAATTCCTACTTACTAGTAAAATAGTAACATTCGCAATGGTCGCGATACTAATCCAACCAAAATAAACGCTAAATGCTGTTTTGGTAAAAGCATCACTAGAGGGGATAATTTTAAATGCAGCCCCTAAGGTAATAAGCAGTAAAATCATCACAATAGTAGATAAGAATATTTTGTCATAATGCCAACAAAGTAACCATAGTGTGTTAAAGATAGAACTAAAAATAAATAAAATAATGACTGTTTCTTTATACGTACCATCAATTTGCATTGTAGGGATTAAAAGTACGGTTCCAACATAAATCATTAGCAATAAGTAAATTATTCCCCAAATTGAAAACGTGATGCCTGCTGGGGTAAAAAGTGATGGATATTTTGCAGATATTTCACCCGTTGTTTGGTTATTTAATGGCAGTGAGTTCGCTAAAACATTCATTGTAATCATAACGATAAAAACAATTAACATTAAACTCTTTAATAAGATAATTTTCATATTAGTCCTTTTCTTGAGCACATTCAAATTTTCTAATAATTTCTGATAATGCGGTAATGGTGATCATGAAGAATAGACTTAATAATAAGGCGCTTACCCCAAATATGTATTGTTCAAAGGCAATAAGAACAAGTCCAAATATGATGCCAAATATACCAAATAAGATCCCGCTTCTTCTAATAAACTTTACCGTGAGTGTATCGCCTTCAAGCATTGTTTCTTTTTTTAGTTCTTTAATTTGTTCATCTAGTTTCGCTACTTTGTCTATTTGTGCGTCTGATAGTTCTAATGGGATGACTTTATAACGCTGTCCGTCTGTACCCGTGTAAGAATCCCTATAGTCAAACAAATGTTCTTCAAACAATGGGACGACTTCATATAACCCAAGATCAAGTAATTGATTATACTTATCAATTTTTTGTTGTTCTTCTTTTTCTTTTGTTAATTTTTCTAGTTCCTTTTCTTTTTTCTTTAAAACGTCTTCATAGATGGTTTGGTGCTTTTCCATAAAACCACTCTCCTAACGTTATAGATACTTCTATTATAAACGATTTTTATAATATTAGCACATTGTCACTTTTTAGATTTAACGCTATACTAAATGTATATCGCAAGGAAAGTCAAGAAATTAACTTAAAGTATGGGTAAAATAGGTTGCGAGGTGAAGTTATGCAAGTTAATCATGTTGAAGCAGTGTCTAAAATGCAACACTATATTCATGAACATATAGAAATGAAAATTACGTTAAATGATTTGGCAAGTGTCGCTAATTATTCTCCTTTTCATGCCGCTAAAATTTTTAAAGAAGTCACAGGTATAAATCCTTTTGACTATATTAGAAGATTGCGTTTAACGCATGCTGCAAAAATTTTACGTGATCAAGATGTTCATATATTAGATGTTGCACTTGATTTTGTATTTGATTCTCATGAAGGCTTTACACGCGCTTTTACGAAACGTTTTGGCATTTCGCCAAAACGTTATCAACAAAATCCTAAACCTGTAAAATGGTTTACACCTTACCATGCCTCTTTATCTCAAACCAAATCTGAAAGGAAAGATGATTTAATGAATGAAGAAAAAGTATTTACTATTTTTACCCAAGTAATCGAAAGACCAGAACGTAAAGCTATTATATTAAGAGGGAAAAAAGCCCGTGATTATTTTGCTTATTGCGATGAAGTCGGTTGTGATATTTATGGGTTATTACTCAGTGTTAAAGAAGCATTATATGAGCCTGTTGGAATGTGGTTACCTAAGAAGTTAATCAAACCCAATACAAGTGAGTATGTCCACGGAGTTGAAGTCCCTATTGATTATAACGGGGAGATTCCAGAAGGGTGTGCACTTATAACACTAGAAGCGCAAAGTTATTTAGTTTTTCAAAGTGAACCTTATGATGATGAAAATTTTGAAGATTACATTTCTAAATCATGGCAAGCAATAAAAAAATATGATCCAATTATTTATGGTTATGAGTTTGATTATGATAACGCACCTAAAGCACAGTTAGAACCTCAAGGTTACCGAGGGTATATCGAAATGCATCCTATTAAGTCTATAAAGTAAAAAAGACCTTAAAAAGGTCTTTTTTTTAGGTGTATTTACCTAATATAGCAATGATTTCATTTACTTTTTCTTCGTGAGAATTATTTTCAAACGATTCTTTCACACATGTTTCAATATGATTTTTTAAAATGTTTAAATTTGCTTTTTTAAGTATGGCTTGTACCGCACTAATTTGGGTTGCAATATCCACACAATAACGTTGTGCTTCTGTCATTCTAATAACAGCATCTAATTGGCCACGCGCGGTTTTTAATAAATTTAATGCATCCTTATTTTCATGTTTCATAAGTTACCTCCAATGGTTTTTTAAGATTTATTTTGCGTAATCTTAATGAGTTATAAATAACATTTAATGAACTCACACTCATTGCGGCTGCCCCAATCATTGGGTGCAATAATCCAAACATTGCAAATGGAATTGCAATGGCGTTATAAAACCAAGCCCAAAAGTAATTTTCTTTTATTTTTCTAAAGATGGCTTTAGATAAAATGATTGATGCGAGGATTGTTTCTAAGTCGCCACGAACTAGCGTTACATCTGCAGCTTCTATGGCAATATCTGTTCCTGTTCCTATTGCCATACCAACGTTGGCTTGTTTTAGCGCTGGTGCATCGTTAATACCATCACCAACCATTGCGACGTTACCGTATTCTTCTTGAAGTTTTTTAATTTGATCGACTTTACCTTCAGGCAATACATTAGCAATCACCACTGAAATACCAGCTTTTTTAGCAATCGCTGCGGCAGTACGTTCATTATCGCCTGTAATCATGGCGGTTTTAATGCCTAAGTGTTCAATGGCTTTTATAACAGCAGCTGCATTTTCTTTTAGATCATCAGCAACTGCAATTAAACCTAGAACTGTTTTACCTTCGGCTACAATCATGACTGTTTTCGCTTCATTTTCTAAACGTGTCATTTCTTCTTCTACTTGGTTAACCTCAAGCACATTTTCATATAATTTACGGTTACCAATCATGACAACTTCATCATTTAATTTCGCTGTAATCCCTTTACCTGTAACTGCATCAAAGTTTTTGACTTCGCCGAGTTTAATGGATGATTCTTTTGCTTTTTCTAGTATGGCTGAGGCAAGTGGGTGTTCTGACCCTTTTTCAAGTGATGCGGCAACATAAAGTAAATCTTCTTCTTTTTTATTAAATACAACAATATCAGTAACAAGGGGTTTACCGTAAGTAAGTGTTCCTGTTTTATCAAAAGCGATGGCTTTAATATCTTTTAATGTTTGAACTGCTTCACCGTTACGAATCAATATTCCGTTATCTGCCCCTTTTCCACTACCAACCATTAAGGCAGTTGGTGTTCCTAAACCCAAAGCACAAGGACATGCAATAACTAATACTGCGGTGGCTGTAATAAAGGCTAGTGTAAGCGGTGTTTGATTTGGATTGACCCAAGGTAAGAGACTATCCATTCGTTCTAATATGCTTACATGAAAATCAGTAAATATTAGAAATGATGCAAAAGTTAAAGCGGTTAATAGCATTACCATTGGAACAAAATACCCTGTAACCTTATCGGCAAACTCTTGAATAGGAACTTTCGAACCTTGACAAGCTTCTACAAGTTTTATGACTTGTGATAAGAAGGTATCCTCACCAATTTTAGTTACTTTAACTTTTAATAAACCTTGTTTATTAATGGTCGCACCGATGACTTCATCACCTGCTTTGCGTTTCACTGGCATGGATTCACCCGTTGCAATCGATTCATCAATTAAGGATTCTCCCTCAGTAATAACCCCGTCAGTTGGGATTTTTTCACCAGGACGAATCACCATGATGTCCCCTTCGCTTAATTCTTTAGTAGAAACTTCGATTTCTTCACCATCTACTAAAATACGCGCGGTTTTTGCGCCAAGTTCAATAAGCTTTTTAATTGCTTGAGAGGCTTTTCCTTTGGCGCGGGTTTCTAAATACTTCCCGATTAAGTGGAATGTCATAATGGTAGCTGCCATCTCGACAAACGTCGTAATTGGCATAAATAAGCCCATTAATCCAATTAAATAAGGTGGTAATGATCCCATAGAAACTAAGACATCCATGTTTGGTTTTAAATTTTTAAGTGATTTATAGGCTGCAACATGCACATGTCTTCCTAAAATGAAGACAATCGGTATTGCAAGCACTGCAACAATTGGGGTATAAAATGGCACTTCTATAATAAACATATGTACAATCATTAACGTCATAATAATACTTACGATGATGGCACTTTTTTGCATACGTTTTTTTGCTATATCCATTTTTATAGTGTCTGGGTCTATATCGGTTTTAACCTCTTCTTCTAAAAAGAGTTCATAACCTGCCCCTTTAACAGCATGTTTAATTTGAGATATTTTGACTTGATCTTCATCATATTTTACACTGAGTTTGTCACTAGCGACATTAACGTTATGTTCAATAATACCGGGTAGTTTTTTAATCGCTGATGATATGGCATTTGCACATGATGAACACGTCATTCCTTCTACTCTAAAAGCAATGGTTTTTATATTAGGATGAATGACGGTTGCAGTATAGCCTGTATCCTTAATCATCTTGATAATTTTTTCTTCATCTAAAATGGTTTCATCATACGTTACAACACCGGTGTCATTCATTAAATTAATGACTGTTTTTTCAATGGCCTCTTGCTTATTTAATGTCGATTCAATATTGTTTACACACGACGCACAAGACATATCGCTAATTTTAAGTTTTATCGTTTTCATAGTATCTCTCCTTTATATTGATGGTGATTAATTACATCTAATATGTTATCTATATTAATAGGTGACATCGTTAGGGATATTGTTTTATCACTAAAATCTGGTTCTACTTTGACAACATGCTCTAATTGCTCTAAAGCCCTTATAAGCGTGGCTGCGCAAGAACCACAGTCGCATCCTGGACAAGTTAAATTTGCTATATAAATGGTGATTTTCTCCATAATACCTCCTGCCCCCTATATGGGGGGTCTTGTTATATATTATCACTAAACGTACTTGCTGTCAACCGAATTGACTTCATCAGAATATGAGTCATATATTAAAGAAAACCATCTCAATGGTCCATTAAGATGGTTTCTAATTAAAGTTCTAACGTTCCTATGTAATGTGGTTCATAGCCAATGTTTTTAATGGCTTCGATGATTAAATCCTTAGAAGCAGTGTCATTTACTTGAATTTTAGCCATTTTACTAGCAATATCAATATCAAGATGGACTGGGTTTAACCGTTGAATAACTGCATCAATTCTATTTAAACAACTCCCACAGTGCATCCCTTCAATTCGTATGATGATTTCGTACTGTTTATCTTCTGGCATAAATTACAAGACCTTCTTCAATAATAACGTCTCGTAATGCATCTTTAATCTCAGTAAGGGCAACAAGTTGTTCTTCTTCGGTTAGCTCATAAAAATCAATCTCTACTAACGCTTGCACAAACAAAGTATCGACATAGGTTTGATCTTCACTTGATAGGTGCGCATAATACCATTCATAACTTCTTTCCTGGTTATTTTGATGACATGGACGTGAACTAAATCCGTAATCACTTTGCGACCCATCAAAATAAGGATGTGCGAGTAAAATAGTTGGAATACTTAATGCAAACAAGGCTAATAGACCAATAAGCAAAATTACTTTTTTCATTTTTATTCCTCCATTTCTAACTAAAATATACTTCTAAATTGTGAATGAATTATGTAGATAATTAACATAAATTCATAATTTCTATACTTTTTGATTATAAAATCATATAATAAATTGTTATAAAGATGTAAGGATGTGACTTCATGAGAATATTTTTTGGTTATATCGTTGACTACGATAACAGTGTTACCTTCTTTAGTATCCATCACGCATTATATGTGTTGTTTGCGATATTTTGTTTTTGGTTTCCGTTAAAACATTCATCTAAAATTAATAAATCTTATGACCGATTCTTAAAAGGATTTCTATTTTATGGATTAATCTTATTTGAGATTTATTATCATATTCATAATTATATAGGTGGAGTGATTAGTTTTCCGCTACATCTTTCTAGTTTTGGCATTATATTAAGTATTACTTTAATGCGTTTTCCAAAACAAGAAAAATTATTTCAGTTTGCATTCAACATCGGGGTTGCAGCTGGTTTTGTAGCATTATTTTTCCCTTTCAGTTATGGTTTTCCTTATTATAACTTTAGATATTGGCATTTTTTATTTGCACATGGCATGATGATCTTTATTCCAACATATCACATGATGCGTTACAATTATTCTTTAAAACGTAAAGATTTTTATCAAGTATTTGCCACCGTTGTTTTAGCGATTCCAATCTTTTACTTTATTAACTATTTATTATCAACGTTAAGCGCTAATTTTTTCTATAATTATTGGTTTGTTTATGTGATTCCTGATTTTGTTGCTGGGTTCTTTAAAATACCACTACTTTATATCTTCACATTAATCTTCCTTTACTTTTTGACACTTTCTATTATTCATACTATCGTCAACATGGATAAAGAAAAACCTATAGAATCTAATTAAATATATGGTATAAGACTAATCTTCGGATTAGTTTTTTTATAGGGTTTTAGATAACTAAAAAGTGTCTTCAGACAATTTTTTATTTAAGTAAAACGTTTTCCTAACTATTTAGAGAAAATGAGAGAAAATCTATATTTTTT
>NZ_JBIOAG010000016.1:0-40033 GCF_043951795.1 Liberiplasma polymorphum
GATTTAATCGGCTTTTTTTATTGGCTTTTATTTAGAAAAAAGGATTTAGTATTGAAAAAGAAAGCCCTATAAGTTATAATACAAATGTTAAAAATATATTCATTATTATATATATATATGAAAGGGTGTGAACCCGTGAACAAAGTCTATGATCAATGGTTAAATTATGATCAATTAGATCTAGAACTAAAAGATGAGTTACAAAAGATGGATGAAAGTCAAATTGAAGAAGCATTTTATAAACCTTTAAGCTTTGGAACTGGTGGTATGCGTGGCATCATCGGCGCTGGTATTAACCGAATGAACATGTATACGTTACGTAAAGCAGCACATGGTTTTGCGAAATTCTTACTCGAATACGATCAAGATGCGAAAAACCGTGGCGTTGCAATTGCTTACGATAACCGCCATAAAAGTGAAGAATTTGCAAAGGTCTGTGTCGGTGTCTTAGCAGCACATGGCATCAAATCTTTTTTATTTGACAATATTCGCCCAACACCATTACTTTCTTTTGCGGTTAGACAAACAAAAGCTGTTGGCGGTATAATGGTCACTGCATCTCATAACCCACCGAATTATAATGGATTTAAAATCTATGATAAAGAAGGGTGTCAACTTGTGCCTCATTTAGCAGATCAAGTGGTGAAATATGTAGATGAAGTCGAAGATTTATTTTCTTTAGAAGTGATGCGCTTTGATGAGGCAAAAGAAAAAGGGTTTGTCTTAATGTTAGGCAGAAGCATGGACACAGAATATTTACATCACATTCGTACGGTACAACTTAATGAAAACCGAAAAAAAATCTTAAAAGTAATATTTACACCACTTCATGGAGCCAGTAGAGAAATTGGGCTTAGAAGTTTAGTAGAAAACAAATTTGATGTTATACCCGTTGAAGAACAAATGGTTGCAGACCCTAACTTCTCAACGGTTAAATCGCCAAATCCAGAAGATAAATCAGCATTTGAATATGCTGTTAAATACGGAAGAAGTCATAAAGGTGATTTATTGATTGCAACAGACCCTGATGGAGACCGCTTAGGTATTGCTGTATTACATAACAATGAATACCACTATTTAACAGGAAATCAAACCGGTGCAATTTTTATTGATTATATTTTAAAAAATAGAAAAGCGCAAAACACACTGCCAGACCATGGCGTTATCTATAACACGGTTGTAACCAGTGATTTTGGCGCTAAAATTGCACAAACCTATGGTGTTAACGTTGTTTCAACTTTAACCGGCTTTAAGTTTATAGGGGAAAAGATGAAAGAAATTGAGTCATCAAATGAAACCTTCCTAATGGGTTATGAAGAATCCTATGGGTATGTCATAAAAGATTTTGTTCGTGATAAAGACTCAATCCAAGCAATGATTTTAGCTAGTGAGATTGCGAATGAGTTAAAACATGAAGGTAAAACACTCATTGATTATTTGGAATCCCTTTACTCGATGTATGGGGCTTACCGAGAAGATTTAGTAAACATTAGTTTAGAAGGCAAAGCAGGCGAAGAACGAATTAATCAAATTATGGCTTATTACAGAAACTTTAAACCAGAAACATTCATGGATATAAAAGTGGTTGCAAAAGAAGATTATCAATTACAAACTCGATATGAAGAAGGTAGAAAAATTGTAATGGACTTACCGCAATCAAATGTAATTAAGTTTATTTTAGAAGATGACAGTTGGTTTGTTTTAAGACCAAGTGGCACAGAACCAAAGTTAAAAATTTACATTGCACTAAAAGAAGCTTCAGTTCAAGAAGCGGATGATAAAATTGCTCAATTTAAAGCAACTATTTTAGAACAAATAGACAAAATTAACTGAAAATATATGAGGATGTGAATACATGATTAGTAAAGAGAAACGCGTCGCTGATTATAAACAGTTGACAAAAGAATTACCTACTTTGCGCTATGTCGACCCTGAAAAAGTTTACCTCAATTTAACTACATCAAGATGTAAAACATACACACTTAGTGTTAAAGAAGGCGATCGTGTTAAGCTTGGTCAAATTATTGGAGAACGCGATGGTGGCTTCTTCAAACAACCAATCTATTCAACCATTAGTGGTTTTGTAGAAGGCATTGTTACAAAAATTGACTCAACCGGAATTGATGCAGAATTCATCACGGTTCGTAATGATTTTAAAGATGAATATCATGAAAGCATTACAGATCGTCCAGATAGTTTTATTGAAACATTAACACAAGATGAAATTGTCGAAATCGTTAAAGAAAAATCTTTAGTTGGTTTAGGTGGAAGTGGGTTTCCTTCGTATATTAAACTAGCGACAAAAGAAAATATTCACACAGTCGTTATAAATGCTGTAGAATGTGAACCTTATTTAAGTAGTGATTACCGTTTAATTAAGGATCAACCAGAACAAATTTTTAGAGGACTGACTTACATTATGCAAGCTGTAAGTGCTAAAAAAGGCGTTATTGCAATTAAAAAAACAAAAAAAGAGTTGATTGAAGTGTTAGAACGTGAGTTAACACGTTTTAAAAATCACGACATTAAAATTGCAAAACTTGGTAATTATTATCCACAAGGTTGGGAAGTCGAAACCTTTGAAAAAGCCTTAGGCATTAAAGTGCCTTCTGGACAACTTCCAATGAAATACGGCATCATAGGATTTAACGTATCTACATGCCAAAGTATTTATGATGCGATTAAACATAACTTACCCATTACCAAACGTTATTTAACTATTAACGGAGATGCCATTAACTTCCCACAAAGTATTCGTGTCCTTGTTGGGACGCCTGTTGAAGATTTAATTAAGTTAAGTGATGGATTCAAACAAGATGTAGAAAAAATCGAAATTATTATCGGTGGACCGATGATGGGGACCGCAGTTAAAAGTACAAATGTTGTTGTAACACCAACAACAACGAGTGTTCTTGTTTTTAAAGATGTTGATTATAAAGAAGAACCATGTGTACGCTGTGCATCATGTGTATTAAGTTGTCCAGTTGATATTCAACCGGTTAATATTATGAATGCCGTCAAACGTAACGATAAAAAAACTATGGAACTATTAGAAGCGAAAAAATGTATTGAATGTGGGCTTTGTGCGTATGTATGTACAAGCAAAATCCATGTAACAAACTACGTCAGAGAAGCAAAGAAAATATTAGGGTGATATGATGGAAATTATACAAAAGAGAAGTCCACATTTAAGAAGACCAATGGCTAGCGTCGTCCGTATGATGCGTGATGTGGCAATCGCACTTTCACCACTTGTTATATTTGCGATTGTACAATATGGCTTAGCTGCTGTTTCTATTTTATTAGCAGCTGTTTTATCAATGGTAGCAACAGAATATCTTTATTATCAAGTTCAAGATTTTAAAGCAAGAAAGTTTAATAATACAGAATTTCATGTAAAACTTGCGGCGCTTAAAAAAGAAAAAGAAGAAAAACAAAAATCTTTGACAAAAGAAGATTTTAAAGCGTATTTAACTGAGTACAAATCTCAAGTTAAAGAAGTTAAAGAGCAGTTAAAAACTTATGCAAGTACAAGACCAACAGAAGAAAACTTAACATTTAAACTTAAAAACAAAAGTTTTACTTTATATAACTTCACCGTTATTGTAAGTGGTTTAATTTATGGATTAACTATTCCCGATGCAACGCCTATTTTAGTAGTTATTATTGGTGGTGTTGTTGGGGTGTTCTTAGCTAAATTAATTTTTGGTGGTATGGGACAAAACGTATTTAACATTGCAGCATTCGCACGTATTTTCATTGCACTTAGTTTTGGTGGCGCTGTTGCAGTTAGTAATATATTTATTGATAGTGAAGTTGGCGCAACAGTGCTTGGCGCATTAATGCTTGAACCTTTTGCAGATGTTACAAGTAACTACACAGTATGGCGTATGTTTACAGGAATCGGTATTCCAGGTGCATTAGGAGAAACAAGTGCATTACTTATTTTACTTGGTGGGGCGTACTTATTATTTAGAAAATCATTTGATGTATTTATCCCACTTACATATATCGCAACCGTATTTGTTTTAAGTTTAGCGATTATGTTTACACAAGATTTAGGAATGTACTATCCATTAACCCATGTATTAGCGGGTGGCTTATTATTTGGAGCGATTTACATGGCAACCGATCCAATAACAAGTCCTACGACACGTCCAGGACGTTTATATTTTGCGTTTGGACTTGGGGTAATAACATTTGTAATCCGTTTATTTGGAAGTTATCCTGAAGGGGTAGCATTCAGTTTATTAATTATGAATATGTTTGTCCCAGCAATCGATTATCCGAAATGGGCAAAGAGTCGTTTTTCTAAACGCGGTGTGTTAATTTTTATTGCCGTGATATTAGTAACTATAATCAGTGTGACAGTAGGTGCAAATTATGTTGGCTAAATTTAAAACTGCATTCGTATTACTTATTATCGGTATGGTTAGCGGGGGACTCATTTGGGGAACGAACGCTTTAACAGAAGAACGCATTGAAAGAAATAGAGAACTTGCGCGTTTAACAGTCTATGTAGAAATGTATCCAACGTTAGATCCTAATAATATCGTTGAAGAAGATATTGCCCATAGTGCGGTTACGCAAAAGTTAACATTTTATGATAACAATGGGAATTTATTAGGCTATGCATTTAGAGGAACTGACAATAATGCATTTGGCTATGTGAATGTCGTTGTAGGAATCAATAGAAGTGGTAAAATCGTTGGGGTTACTATTACTGAGACAACGAATACAACAACTTATGTTTCAGGAATTGTAAATAATTATTTACCTAACTTTACCAATCAAGATATTGCAAATTTAAGTTATGATTCAAGTACTGGAGCAACGAGTACTTACACTAGTGTTAGAAAAATCGTCGAAGCTTCAATTATCTTGGTTGCTGGCGATCCGATTTTAGAAGAATACCAAACGATATTTGATAACGCAGATCGTTATGAAGAAGCAGCTAGTTTTACTGCAGGTACGATTACAAGCGAAGTAGCTATTTATGATGGCGATAACAGTATCATAGGCTATGTTTATCAAGGACTAATTAACATAGGTGGTACCGATTATCTTATTGGATTTGCGGTTAATACTGATAAAGAATTTATTGGTGTATTGGCATTAGATGAAGATGTACCGAATGATTTAATCACTGCGTTTAGTGCATTAGATGCCTATGTTGGCGAACATGTATCAACAATTACACTTGATTTAACAGGAACCATAGAAGAAGTACTAGAAACTTTAGCAGCGCATGCATTCTTAAGAGCTGATGAGGATGAAAATTTAAGAACTATCCGTAATTATATAATCGAAGCAGCCTCAATTGGTGACAGTGTTACTATTGATCATACGATTTTAACTGGTTCACGTCCGCTTTATGACAGTGAAGACGTTTTAATTGGATATGTATACAGTGTTGATGCTAGAGGATATGGTTTCTTTGAATATGGACAAGTACTAGAACTTGAAATCGGGTTATATTTAGATGGCACTGTAGCTAGTATTATTGTAGGAGAACACAGAGAATCCTCAGGGATAGCAGACCCAGCATTCAATAGCATCCCAGGCTTTATTGGCCTTGATGATGTAAACGACTTTAACCGCGATGTCTATGCGGGTGCATCTGAAACAGGAGATGCAATTTATAACGCAGTCCGTGATGCGCAAACGCATCTTCGCGAAAGGGACGGTGAATAACCATGGCAGATAAAAACATTGCAAAAAAAGTAAAAGATGAAACAGGGCGATTAGCGAATTTAACTAAAGGCTTTGTGAAAGAAAATCCGATATTTGTATTCTTACTTGGTATGTGTCCAGCCTTAGCAGTCACAAGCTTTTTAGAAACAAGTTTAGGAATGGGAATTCTAGTAATATTCGTGTTAATTAGTAGCAACGTTGTTGTTTCACTAATTAAAAACTTAATTCCAGCAGAAATTAAAATACCTGCTTACATCGTTGTTATATCAACGTTTGTAACCGTAGTCGGCATGTTAACAGAAGCGTTTGCACCAGCACTTCATGAATCACTTGGTATATTCATTCCGCTTATTGTTGTTAACTGTTTAATCTTAGGGCGTGCAGAGAGTTATGCTTCCAAAAATGGTGTTTTAAATAGTGCCATTGACGGATTAGGTATGGCTTTAGGGTTTACATTTGCCTTAGTGATTATCGGATTTACAAGAGAGTTTTTAGCAACAGGTGCGATAGGATATGGGGAGTTCTTACCATTACCTATAAAAGGGTCTATCATTAATTTAGATACCTACATATTCCAAATGGCAGTATTCGCAGGACCAGCAGGAGGATTTATCGTAATTGGTGGATTCTTAGCACTATTTAACGGCATTAAAATTAAAAAAGATAAAATTAAAGATTTAGATCGTCAACGTATGATTGAAGAGAAAAAACGTATCGCATTAGAACGTAAAAGACAAAAAGAATTAGAAAGTGCAGGTGGTAACTAATGAGTTGGACAGTATTCTTCGTAGCAATATTTTCATCAATGCTTATTAATAACGTTATCTTACTTCGTTTCTTAGGTGTTTGTCCGTTCTTAGGGGTTAGTAAAAAATCTTCATCAGCACTCGGTATGAGCATGGCTGTTATGTTTGTTATGGTAGTAGCCTCGGCTGTTACATACTTACTTTATTATTTAGTACTGGTCCCACTTAACATAGAATATGTACAAACCATTGCTTTCATTTTAATTATTGCATCACTTGTACAACTTGTTGAGATGTTCATTAAAAAAACCAGTAAAGCACTTTACAAAAGTTTAGGCATTTATTTACCACTGATCACCACAAACTGTGCGATTTTAGGGGTAGCTGTTTCAAATATATCTGATGACTTTGCAGGACAATATAGTGTCTTCCCAGGGTTTGCAGTAGCGATTGTAACAGCGTTTGGTACAGCACTCGGATTTGGACTTATCATGTTTGCTTTTTCTAGCATCCGTGAGCGTTTAGATTCAGCAAATACACCAGATTCATGGAAAGGGGTTCCTGTTGCGCTTGTTACAGCAGGAATTATGGCAATTGCTTTCCTTGGATTAGCAGGGATTGTTTAATTCATGGGTTATGGCGTATTATTTATAGCATTTATTATTGGACTCTACATTATTAGTTATAGTCTCAATAAAAATACCCCTGCACCTATTGATTTAAAGATTGATCCAATCAAATGTGGTGCGTGTAGCAACTATGGTTGTGCACTAAAACAAAATACAGTGGAGGAAGAATAACATGGAAGCATTAATTACACTTGGTGTACTTGGTGGCCTTGGCGGCCTTTTAGGACTTGGTTTAGCGTTTGCGTCTGATTACTTAAAAGTAGAAGCAGACCCACGACTAAAAGATGTAAAAGAATTATTACCTGGTTATGACTGTGGCGCTTGCGGATTTCCTGGATGTGCAGCATTTGCTGAGGGCATCATTGAAGAAGAAGTTGACCATTTATCAGCGTGCAAACCTGGAAAAGATACACATTATAATGCCATACTTGCTTACTTAAAAGATCACCCTAACAAAGATGGCCAAAGGATAAAAGTTAAAAAATAAGTTAAATCCTCCGTATTAAGCGGAGGATTTTTATATTCTTATCTCATGTAAGCGTTATCACTTAGATAGGGCTATAATAAGCCAAAAAACCACCCTTTTCAGTTGAACTTTACTTACTTAAATGATATAATACTGACGTGTTGAAATAATGATAAAAATCATATTTATGAAAGGTGAATATTATGAAGAGAATTTACATGTTTGAAGAAGGTAGCCAAAGCCAAAAAGACTTACTTGGTGGTAAAGGTGCTAACTTATCAGAGATGACTAAACTTGGTGTTCCTGTTCCTGCAGGATTCATCGTCACTACCGAAATGTGTACAGATTATTACAAAAACGGTGGTAAAAACTCACAAGAATTACTTGATGATATTAAAACATACGTAAAAAAACTTGAAGAAAAAACAGGAAAACTATTTGGTAGTGGAGACAATCCATTATTAGTTTCTGTTCGTTCTGGCGCTAAGTTTTCAATGCCTGGAATGATGAATACTATTTTAAACTTAGGAATGAATGACAAAGTTATAGGGACAATGATTGAAAAAACAAACAATCCACGTTTTATTTATGACTTATACCGTCGTTTAATTCAAATGTTTGCTGAAGTTGTACTAGAAGTTGATTCAGATTTATTCGAGCACGTTTTAGATAAAGCAAAAGCGGATAAAAACGTTGCAAACGATACTGACTTAGCAGCTGAGGACTGGAAAGTAATTTGTGATGAGTTCTTAGCAATTTATGAGCGCGAAGTAGGGAATCCATTCCCACAAGACCCAATGGAACAATTATACATGTCAATCGACGCTGTATTTAGAAGTTGGGATACACCACGTGCACGTATTTACCGTAACCATAATAAAATTCCTCATGACTTAGGAACAGCTGTAAACGTACAAGAAATGGTTTACGGAAATACTGGTGATGATTCAGGAACTGGTGTATTATTTACACGTAATCCTAAAACTGGTGAAAAACATATTTTTGGTGAGTTCTTATTTAATGCACAAGGTGAAGACATTGTTGCTGGAATTCGTACACCACTTGATTTAGATGAATTAGACAAAGCACGCCCAGTACTTTATAAAGAGTTAACGGATATTTTAGACCGTTTAGAAGCACATTATAAAGAAATGCAAGATGTTGAGTTTACAATCGAAGATGGTAAATTATTTATCTTACAAACACGTACGGGTAAACGTACTGCAGCGGCTGCAGTTAAAATTGCTGTTGATTTAGTAGAAGAAGGTTTACTTACTAAAGAAGAAGCATTATTACGTATTGATCCATACCAAATCGATCAATTATTACATCCAGTATTTGAAGAAAAATCAGTTGCTAAAGCTGAGAGTATTGCTAAAGGTTTAGCTGCATCACCTGGTGCTGCATTTGGACGTATAGTATTCTCAAGTGAAAAAGCAGTTTTATTAAAAGAAGAATACGGAAAAGTATTATTATTTAGAAAAGAAACTAGCCCTGAAGATATTGAAGGGATGATTGTTGCTGAAGGATTTGTTACCCAACTTGGTGGAATGACTTCACATGCGGCTGTTGTTGCGCGTGGTATGGGTAAATGTTGTGTTTCTGGTGTTGGGGCTTTATCAATTAATGAAGCTGCAGGCTACATGACAATTAATGGTAAGAAATACCATGAAGGTGACTTCTTCTCAATTGAC
Source organism: Liberiplasma polymorphum (assembly GCF_043951795.1). Classification (NCBI taxonomy): domain Bacteria; kingdom Bacillati; phylum Mycoplasmatota; class Mollicutes; order Liberiplasmatales; family Liberiplasmataceae; genus Liberiplasma; species Liberiplasma polymorphum. The sequence continues at coordinate 9,230 of NZ_JBIOAG010000016.1, forward strand.
GGTTCAACTGGATTAATTTATCCAGGTAAAATCGAAACAAAATTACCAGAATTCAGTCAAGAATTTGAAACTATCTTAGAATGGTCAAGAGCAATCAAACGTTTAGGGGTTAAAGCTAACGCTGATAACGAAAGAGATGCTTTAACTGCGATTAAATATGGTGCTGAAGGTATTGGACTTACGCGTACTGAACATATGTTCTTTGATGACCAAAGAATTACAGACGTTCGCGCAATGATTATTGCAGAAACTGTTGAAGAGCGCGAAGCGGCTTTAGAAAGAATTTTACCGCATCAGTTAAAAGACTTTAAAGAAATCTTTAAAGTTATGGATGGTAAAAGTGTTACAATTCGTTTATTAGACCCACCTCTACATGAATTCTTACCACAAAAAGAAGAAGTTAAAGAAGTTGCCGCAAAATTAAACGTTTCTGAAGAACGTTTAATCCGTGCCCTTGAAACTTTACATGAATTCAACCCAATGTTAGGACACCGTGGTTGTCGTTTAGCGGTTACTTACCCTGAAATTACTGTTATGCAAGTTAAAGCTATTATTTTAGCTGCAATAGAAATGGCAAAAGAAGGCGTAAAAGTTAAACCGGAAATTATGATTCCACTTATCTCAACCCTTGGAGAATTTACATTCTTGAAAAAATATGTTGTTGAAACTGCAGATGCTTTAATTAAAGAATCTGGTATCGAAGTTAAATACTTAGTTGGTACAATGATTGAAACACCACGTGCGACACTCGTTGCTGACCAAGTAGCTAAAGAAGCAGACTTCTTCAGTTTTGGAACAAATGATTTAACGCAAATGACATTTGGATTTAGCCGTGATGATGCTGGTAAATTCATCCATCAATACCAAGAATTAAAAATCTTTGAGCACGATGTATTCCAATCAATCGACCAAGAAGGTGTTGGCGCATTAGTTGAAACAGCGGTTTCAAAAGGTAAAGAAGGAAACAAAAACTTAATTTTAGGTATCTGTGGAGAGCACGGAGGAGACCCTGAAAGTGTTGAGTTCTTCCATAAAGCAGGACTTGATTATGTTTCATGTTCACCATACCGCTTACCACTTGCGATTATCGCAGCTGCACAAGCACAAATTAAATTTAAATAATTCTTAAAGACACTACTCAGGTAGTGTCTTTTTTATGTATAATGAAATAGAGGTGATGAATATGAGCGAATGGAAAAAACTATTAAGTAAGGAACTAAAAGCCCAATATTTCACTGATTTATTAAAAAAAGTTAATCAGCTACAAAAACAACACCCTATTTATCCGAAACAAGAAGATTGGTTTAAAGCCTTAACTCTAACCCCTTATGAAAATGTCAAAGCTGTTATTTTAGGCCAAGATCCCTACCATCAAAAAGATCAAGCAATGGGACTTGCTTTTAGTGTACCAAAAGGTGTTAAAATTCCACCATCACTGAAGAATATTTTCAAAGAGTTAGAATATGATTTGGATATTTTTGCCCCCTCACATGGTGATTTAACTTCATGGGCTAATGAAGGTGTTTTGCTTTTAAATACTACATTAACCGTTGAAGACTCTAAACCTTTATCGCATCAAAATTTAGGATGGGAACGCTTCACAGATGCTATTATTAACGCACTAAATAAAAAAGATACGCCAGTGGTATTTATGTTATGGGGAAAACATGCACAAAGTAAAGAATCTCTAATTTCTAATCCGAAACATTTGATTTTGAAAGCGCCTCATCCAAGTCCTTTATCAGCCCATAGAGGCTTTTTAGGTTGTAAACATTTTTCAAAAACAAATGCGTATTTGACCAAACACAATATAAAGCCGATTAATTTTAAAATTAGTCCTTGAAATACTTACTAAACTTGTTAAAATAGTAACTATCAGAGTGGCTGTTTTGCGTGAAGTGTTATACCATGGGATGTCGGGTATAAACGAACACATTTGTGGCGGTAAAACGGCGCGTCCACTGATCTTACTTGATATGTTATGAGTAATTTTTTTGGACCTCTTAAAAAAAGGAGGTTTTTTATTATGAGTCAAGAACGTTTAGCAGTAAAACGAATTACTTTAGTGGCAATGTTAACATCGATGGCAAGTGTCATCAAAATTATTTTTCAAGCAACCACAACCCCGGGGTTTAGAATCACATTTTATGAACTCCCATTAATTATTATCGGAGGGTTATTTGGCCCAATTATGGGTGGAATTGCTGGATTTGTTACAGATGTTGTTTATCTAGTGACATTCGGTTATGACTTAAACTTAATGACGCTTTCTACAATGTTATGGGGGATTATATCGGGTCTTGTAATATTCAAGAAAAACTGGAAAATTAAACGAATTGTAATGGTTATTATTATTGCTTCAATTTTAGAATTTTTCATTAACGGTACCATGATATTAATATGGAATTATGCCGGTTCATGGCGTGATGCATTTTACACCATCTTACCTCAACAACCAATTCGTATACTAATACTATTTCTTAAGTGGCCAGTTCAAATTTTACTAATTAAAATTCTATATGACCGTGTAGTAAAAGAATTTAATATTAACACAAAAGAGCTCGAATAATTTTTATTCGAGCTCTTTTTTTACTTGTTGAGAAAACTGTTCAATTGAGGATTTGTTTTCTGATAGTATGTTGGTTATATGATCAGTATTATTAGCTGTAAATATGGATACATTTTCTACAGAAAATAATTCTTTTAAAATGGATGTTGTAAGTTTAATGCCATCAAACATTGTATCCTGTGGGGCAGCACAAGTAGAAATAACATAAAGATTTTTTAGTTTTATTGGAGTACTTTTATGGGTGTATTTTGCTTCAAACAATTGCTGGAAACGATTAATTATTTTAAGCAGTTGATCGGTCATTGCCCCAAAATAAACTGGACTGACTAAGATAAGCGTATCGGAATGCTTGATTTTTTCAATGACACTTTCTATAGCATCTTTATGTTTACAGCGTAATACATGATGACATACCTTACAGTCATCACAAGGATTAATATTAAGACGGTAAGCATGCAAGAGTTCATAAGTAAAGGGCTCAAAAATCTTCTCTGCACAAGCCATCGTATACCCATTTAAATTAGGTGAACCATTAATCATTAAAATCTTAGAACTCAACGATTTTAACCTCTCCAGCCCCTAAATGTAAGTCGATTTGATTATAGTCATAAAACTGTGTAAAATCACGCGGTCCTTCATGCGTAGAAAATAATAGTTTTCCAATGGTTTCATGATTATTACTTGCATCTCTTATCGCTTTAATACTAGGTTTTGAATAATACTCATGATAAGGATTTAAGTTTGCTAGTACTAATAAGACATTATTTTTATTTGCTTTTGTTTTCTTATAAAACGCATAACCAATAAACAGTTTATTATCGTCTAGAATGTGGACAAAATAGTTCGTGTTTGTTATTTGTGATAAATATTTTTTTCTAAAGGGTTTAATAAAATCTAATATATTAGGGAGTACCCATCTATCACGATGTAAGTAATGAAATTGATATCGATCAAATAAAGGAAGTTTACCATAGTAAGGATCATTTGGTTCTAGTTTGTATAAGTCTTCACTTGAACAATCAAGACCTGTATTCATAGGTTGTTTTTCAAATATTTCTTGGCCAGAGTTTATAAACGGAACGCCGTTTGGCATGAACATATTTAAGATAGTTGTGGTTTTAGATAATGTTTCATAACCATCTCTTGCTGCAATACGTGGCGTATCATGGGTTTCAGTGCATGCAAATACAGGGGCTTTTAAATGACGAGAATCATAATAAAATTCATGTGCTTTACCTTGCCAAATGCGTGGGGCCATAATGAAGCCATTGCCAATAATCATGTTGTAGCCAACCTCGCGTGCAGCACTGGCATTTTTAGGTTGAAGTTCTTCAGCAATAAAGGCGAAGTCTGGATCGATTTTACGCGCTCTATCAAAAATCATTTGAATAAGTTTAGCAGGCAATGCATGACCCATATCAATGCGTGCGCCATCAATACCAAAACGTTTTTGATAAGATGGTACGATATTAGCTAACTTTTCCCATAACCCATCATTAGGTATTTCACCGTGGTACATATTTGACTTAATTGTGTCATATAAAATATAAGGCGCAACCGCTTTATTTTTTAAGAAACCAACGGTTTCTTTTGGATGATCCATATACATTCTAAAAAACGTGATGTCTGTCCAAGGCGGTTGAATATCATTGATATGATCACTAAAAGCGGGTGCGATTTTTAAATCGTAATGCTTTTCAATGGCATCAATAATGTTTTTGCTTTTTCTAACTTTTTCCCATAAAGCAGCATCTTGTGCTTTAGGATTTAATTGGAACATATTGATATGACGTAAGACATCATCACTTTCATAAACTTTAGGCATGTGCTCTAAAACAGGTGATGCGGTATCTTCAATCCCTTCAACATAAGGGACGCGGTATTGATCAAACGCACTGGCTTTAATCCAGTAAAACCAATCAGGATGGTCTTTAATTAAATCGTTTTCTACGGCGTTAGTTCTTGGAATGATGTCAATCATAACACGCATATTGAGTAAGTGACAGGCTTCGATAAAGGCTTGAAATTCTTCATCTAATGTCATCGCGTCTTTTGTTAAAGACTCTTTTAAATTAGGATCTAGTTCATTAAAGTTACTTACGCCATAAGGACTTCCCAAATCACCTTTTTTATCTTTTAAACTAAATTTAGAAATAGGTAACATATAAACAGTATTGATGCCCATTTTATCAAGTAACGGGAGTAAAGCGAGCATTTTAACAAACGTTCCAGTTTCTTTCATTTTATAAATATTTTCATCTTCAAGGGCACCACTACGATCATTATCCCAAGCAGCACTTGTACGAATCATGGTACTATACATAACACTTTCTTTAACCCAGTCACCAGCAAGTTGGGTTTTCTTAGGTTTTAAATTTAGTGCTTTGGATAATGAGACGCCCGGGTCAAAATCAGTTTTATGTTTTTTTAAAAGGACGTGTTCAATTAAATAACTAAAGAAGTTATAAGGGTTTACCATTAGTTCGTGGTTAGGGGTTTTAATGAGTTCTTCCCCTTTATAATCAAAACAATTCCATAAATCAGGAACTGTGTAGTTATAAACGGTATCATTTGCGTGTTCTTTTAAAACGTGCAAGAGTTTTTCAAGTTTTAGTGTTTGCATTAAAAACACTCCCTTCTACTTAATTTATTATACATGATACACGGTGATTTTAGAATGACAAAGTAAAACAAGTAAACGCTTACCTACGAGCCTTTTTAGTTTAAAAATAAGTAAAAAAAAGGTATAATTTTTAATGAGGTGAAGTTATATGAAAAAACCAGTAGTTTTAATTATTATGGATGGTTTAGGACTTGCAGAAGCATCTGAAGGAAATGCTGTTAGTCTTGCAAAAAAACCAGTACTAGACGAATTATACAAAACGTATCCAAACGAAAGATTAATTGCATCAGGTATGGCGGTTGGATTGCCTGAGGGACAAATGGGGAATTCAGAAGTAGGTCATTTAAATATTGGCGGAGGTCGTACGGTTTATCAATCTTTAACCCGTATTCATAAAGCGATTTTTGATAAGAGTTTTTTCAGCAACGAAGCGTATTTAAATGCGATTAGTCATGCAAACGAAAATGATTCTAAGTTACACATCATGGGGTTATTAAGTGATGGGGGTGTGCATTCTCATATTGATCACTTTAAAGCAATGCTTGATATGGCAAAAAAAGAAAATCTTAAACAAGTTTATGTGCATGCGTATTTAGATGGAAGAGACGTCCCACCACAATCTGCGCTTAATTATATTAAAGAATTAGAAGCGTATATGTCATCTATTAATAGTGGTGTGATTGCCTCCGTACACGGAAGATATTATGCAATGGACCGTGATAAAAACTGGACGAGAACTCAACTTGCCTATGATATATTAGTAAACGGAGAAGGTAAGAAAGCATCTAGTGCAATAAAAGGGGTTAAAGAAAGTTATGATGACGGAGTTGTAGATGAATTTGTCTTACCGTTTATCGTTGATCAAAACGGAACAATTGAAGATAATGATGCAGTTATTTTCCTTAATTTCAGACCAGACCGTGCTATTCAGTTAAGTACAGCATTAACGAATGCATCCCTTACTGAGATTCAACATGAGCATACTTATAAAAATTTACATTTCGTTTCTACCATGCACTATTCTGAACATATTAAAGGATCGATTGCGTTTGACTTACAGTCACTTGATAATATGTACGGTGAGGTTATATCAAATGCAGGGTTAAAACAACTCCGTATCGCAGAAACCGAAAAATATGCCCATGTTACATTTTTCTTTGATGGCGGAGAAGATAAAGAAATTAAAGGAAGTACACGCGTTTTGGTAAACTCACCAAAAGTAGCAACCTACGATTTAAAACCTGAAATGAGCGCTTATGAAGTCACAGAAAAAGTGCTAGAAGAGTTAGATAAAGATATCCATGATACCGTTATTTTAAATTATGCTAACTGTGATATGGTTGGACATACTGGGGTCATTAGTGCTGCTGTAAAAGCAGTAGAAACAGTAGATGAATGTGTTGGTAAAGTAGTCGCTAAAACCTTAGAAAAAGGTGGCGTTGCCTTAATTACAGCCGATCACGGGAATGCAGAAAAAATGATTGATGAAACCGGTGGGATTCATACGGCTCATACAACAAGTTTTGTCCCTATTATTATTACAGATAAAAACATTAGTATTAGAAAAGAAGGTATTTTAGGGGATTTAGCCCCAACAATGCTTGAATATCTTAATGTAAAACAACCTGAAGAAATGACCGGAAAGTCATTAATCATTAAAAAATAAAAGTGTTTTCATAAGACTAGGATTCATTGTAATATCAAGCAATAATGTTATAATTAAACTGAAGAAATCATATAGATTAAAAGGAGAATAGATTATGCCATTCATTAGCGATATTTATGCTAGAGAAGTTATGGATTCAAGAGGGAATCCAACCATTGAAGTAGAAGTTTATACAGATTCAGGTGCCTTTGGGCGCGCTTTAGTCCCAAGTGGAGCATCAACTGGAGAACATGAGGCGGTTGAACTTCGTGACAACGACAAAAAAAGATATTTAGGTAAAGGGGTTTTAAAAGCGGTTGATAATGTAAATGATATCATCGCACCTGCCTTAATTGGTATGGATGTAACCCAACAAGTGTTAATTGATCAAACGATGATTGAACTAGATGGTTCTAAAAACAAAGGAAACTTAGGCGCTAACGCAATCTTAGGTGTTTCTATGGCTGTAGCACGCGCTGCAAGTGAATATGTTGGTTTACCACTCTATTTATACTTAGGTGGCTTTAACGCAAAAGACTTACCAACCCCAATGATGAATATTATTAATGGTGGATCACATGCAGATAATAATGTAGACTTCCAAGAGTTTATGATTATGCCTGTTGGTGCACCAACATTTAAAGAAGCGCTACGTATGGGCGCAGAAGTATTCCATGCTTTAAAATCAGTATTAAAAGATAAAGGCTACAACACCTCAGTTGGTGATGAAGGTGGATTTGCTCCGAATTTATCATCTAACGAAGAAGCATTAGAAGTCATTATGGAATCAATCAAAAAAGCAGGATACAAAGCTGGTGAAGATGTTTTACTTGCGATGGATGTTGCTTCAAGTGAGTTTTATAATAAAGAGAAAAAAGTATACGTTTTAGCAGGTGAGGGTGGTAAAGAATTATCTGCTGCACAACTTACTGATTTCTATGCAGCGTTAGTAGAAAAATACCCAATCGTATCAATTGAAGACGGGCTTGATGAAAACGACTGGGACGGATGGAAAATCTTAACAGATAAACTCGGTAAAAAAATTCAATTAGTTGGTGACGATTTATTTGTTACTAATACAGAAAAACTTTCAAGAGGCATCCAAGAAGGTATCGGAAACTCTATCTTAATTAAGGTAAACCAAATCGGTACATTAACTGAAACGTTTGAAGCAATTGAAATGGCTAAACGTGCTGGATACACCGCTGTAATCTCACACAGAAGTGGTGAAACAGAAGATTCAACTATTGCTGATATCTCAGTAGCATCAAACGCAGGACAAATTAAAACGGGGTCACTTTCTCGTACAGACCGTATTGCAAAATACAATCAATTACTGCGTATTGAAGATGAACTCGGAACTACTGCAAGATATAACGGAAAAAAATCTTTTTATAACTTAAAATAATCTAAAAGTGTCTGCTTAATAAAGCAGACACTTTTTAATTAGAACTTAACAATAATACTGGTTCAAAACAAGCAGTTGTTTGATATAATTAAACTAGTATTAAATGATTACGATTTTGAAAGGAAATGCTTTTAGCAGGGTGAACGCATGTCATTACCTATATTATTGCTGATCTACACGACACTTGCCATACTAACGATTCTTTCGACACAGAAAGCATCCTTTTATGTAAACGAACTCGACAAAAAAACCAAAATTAGTGGCGCATTAATTGGTGGTGTACTGCTTGCAACGGTTACTTCACTACCAGAATTTATAACAAGTATTACTTCCACAGTTGTTTTAAAAGAACCTGGTCTTGCTTTTGGAAATGTGTTTGGTTCTAACATGTTTAATTTACTTATTTTAGCGATTGCTGATTTAGTTTTTATTAAACATCTTTTCTTTAATCAAACTAAAACCGGATTAAAAACCAACTCATTAATCATTATGATGTATGCAATCTTTTTATTGCCATTACTATTATCTAAAATTACCAATTCACTAGGATATCATTCTTTTGATATTAGAATAGGGATAGCTTTTAGTATTATTTCTTTACTTATAATTATTGTTTACTTTTTTACGATTAAAGCCATGAACGATGAACTTCCAGATGAAACAGTCAAAGGCACTACAAATTTATCAATGAAAAAAATTGTTACTATGTTTATATTATGGGGCCTTGCGGTGGTTATTAGTAGTATATTTATTACGTATATTACGGATTCATTAGCGCTAAAATTAAACTTAAGTGCCTCATTTGCTGGAGCCATATTTTTAGGTGTTGCAACGAGTCTACCCGAGTTTACAGCAGTTATCACACTCTTTAAGCTTAGAAACTATGAAGTTGCACTTGGGAATATACTTGGCTCAAACATCTTTAATATGACCATCATCAGTGTAGTAGATTTTATTAACGTTAAAGATAACATATTTGAAGTCTTATCAACCGACCCCGTCTTATGGAAAAATATCTCATTACTCTTGATTTTAGGGTTCATAAACTCTATAATAGTAATGGTCGCATTAAAACGCAAGCCAATACAAAACAAGTTGATTTACGCGTTGCCAAGTGTTATGATTATCATAGCATATGTTGTATATATCGCTTTATCATTATAGGAGGAATTTAACATGTTAGGATTAGCAGATTATTTATTAATTGTTATTGCTGTAGTATTAATCACACTAGTGGTTGTTCAAAGTTCAAAAGATGACATTCAGAGCGCTTTTTCTGGTGAGAAATCAGAATTATTCGCTAATCAAAAAGAACGCGGTGTCGAATTATTTATGAGTCGTGCCACGCTGATTGCATCATTTTTATTTATTGCTGTATCCATTTGGGCAATGATTTCTTAAGAACACTCATAAAGTGTTCTTTTTTTCTCATTTAGGAGGTGAGCCTATGAAAGAACGAATAATCGAGTTTTTACAAACACATCAACAGGAACGTTTTAGCATTAAAGCTTTAAGTGAAGCGCTCGAATTAACTTCGAGTGAAGACTATAAGGAACTCGCTAAAGTCATGAATGCATTAGAAGAAGAAGCACGAGTAATTCCAAATAGTAAAAATAAATACACACTCATTGAAAACACGAACTATGTCCGTGGTTTTTTAGACGTGAAACAAAAAGGATTTGCCTTTTTAAAAGTTGATGATTTAGACGTCGACGATATTTATATTCCTAAACATAAACTTAATGGTGCTATGAATAAAGATCATGTATTAGCATTTGTAGAAAAGAGTAAACGCGGATTGAGAAAAGAAGGCGAAGTTCGAAAAGTTTTAACCCGTCATACCATTAGTATTATTGGAACCGTTATTTTCAGAGGCAATAAAGCCTTTCTAATGAGTGATGATAAAAGCATCCGTGAAGAGATTATAATCCCTAAAAATAAGCTAAAAGACGCAAAAAACTACGATAAAGTTCAAGCGAAAATTATTAATTATGCATTTAAAGGCATCCTTGAAGTAGAAGTCACTCAAGTTATTGGGAACATGAATGAGGCAGGCGTTGATATTTTAAGCAAAATATTTAAACATAACGTTGATCCAGCCTTTCCAGAAAACGTATTAGAAGAAGCCTCAAAGTTTAAAGATATTTTCGCTAATGAGTTGGAAAATAGAGATGATTACACCGATCATATGATAATTACAATTGACGGTGAAACAGCAAAGGATTTCGATGATGCCATTGAAGTTAAAAAACTTGATGATGAGACCTATTATTTAGGCGTTCATATCGCTGATGTTTCCCATTATGTGCAAGAAGATTCTTTACTTGATAAAGAAGCGTATAAACGCGGAACAAGTATTTATTTAGTTGACCGAGTTATTCCTATGTTACCAGAAAACTTAAGTAATAACTTATGTAGTTTAATGCCAAATGTTAAACGTTTAGCAATGAGTTGTGAAATGGAAATAGACTTAAAAGGAAAAATAAAAAAACACAGAATATTCCAAAGTATTATCGAATCAAAAGCCCGTATGACTTATACTAAAGTCAATAGTATTTTAGAGGGTGATGAGGCTTTAAATAAAGAGTATAGTTTCTTAAAAGACATGGTAACTAACATGCATGCTTTATCAAAAATCTTATATGATAAACGCACGATTGATGGGAGTATTCATTTTGAAACCGATGAACCATTTATTAAATTAGATGACAAAGGGAAAGCCATTGATGTTTTACTCCGCGAACGCGGTGAAAGTGAATCCATCATTGAAGAATTTATGCTTATTGCAAATCAAGTAGTTGCCCAGCATGTTTACTGGATGCATTTACCTTTTATTTACCGCATCCATGAAGACCCTAAAGAAGAAAAATTAGAAAAACTCTTAGCCATGGCAAGTGCATTAGGCTTTGATGTTAAAGCCAAACATGAAATTACCCATAAAGAACTTCAAAAACTCTTACAAAAAGTCGAAAATACAGCCAGTGAAAAAGGCATGAACTTGATGATGTTACGCTCGATGCAAAAAGCCATTTATTCTGAACAAAATCTAGGACACTTTGGGTTAGCATTTGAACACTACACACATTTCACATCCCCAATTAGACGTTATCCAGATTTAATCGTTCATAGATTATTAAGAGCATATTTCTTAAATAAAAATCAAACCACTGAAACAATTGCCCATTATGAAAAACGTGTGCTAGATATCGCAAAACAATCAAGCACTAGAGAACGTGTCGCCATTGAACTTGAGCGCGATGTTTTAGATATGAAAAAAGCAGAATATATGAGTCGCTTTATTGGAGAATCATTTGAAGGTACGATTAGTTCTGTAACGTCATTTGGAATATATGTTAGCTTACCGAATGCTATAGAAGGGTTAGTTCACATAACTGAATTAGACGATGACTACTATGAGTTTGATGAGGATGTATTAATACTAACCGGTAAAAAATCAAAACGCATCTACCGAATCGGTGATGTTGTCAATGTAAAAGTAACCGCAGTTAATATTTTTGACGGTGAGATAGATTTTAAAATAAAGTAGGTGAATCCACGTGAAAATCGTTGCTAACAACAAACAAGCATCCCATTTATATTTTCTTGAAGACCGATATGAGGCGGGCATTGTTTTGCGTGGGACTGAAATTAAAGCTATACGTAGTGGAAAAGTAAGTATTCAAGATAGTTTTGTCCGTATTAAAAACCATGAAGCATATGTTTTAAACATGCATATTGCAAAATACGATCACGGTAACACCTTTAATCATGATGAAACAAGAGAAAGAAAACTCTTACTTCATAAAAAAGAAATCATTAAAATTGCTGATAAGGTAGCGCGTGAAAACTATACATTAGTACCCACAAAAATCTATTTAAAAGAAGGACTATGTAAACTAGAGTTTGCTCTAGCTAAGGGTAAAAAACTTTATGACAAACGCCAAAGTCTAAAAGAAAAAGATATGAAAAAACGTATGGATAAAGAACTTAACAGGAGAGGGTAACGTGACACTAGATATTATACTTATTATTGGGACAATACTACTCTTATCTTCTTTTATTAAAGGCGTTACTGGATTTGGAACCGCTCTATTTGCGATGCCAATACTAACGACTTTTTATCTATCACCAGAAGAAGCAAGACCATTAATTGTGACCATAAACTTATTGCTAAATGTTTATATATTAACCTCAGAAAAAAAGCTTAACATACAAGAATTAAAGCCATTAAGTTCACTTGTTATTGCAGGTTTTATTGCTGCATTACTGAGTGGATTTATTTTAGCAAGTATGAATCCATTTGTATTTAATTTACTTCTTGGTTCATTGCTTATATTTACAGCAATCAATAAGTTGTTTCAACTTAATTTTAATATTAAACATCCCAAACGTTATTATATTCCAATGGGATCAATTGGGGGCATTTTAAATACGTTAATTGGGGCTGGTGGTGTACCTGTACTTATATTCTTATCTAATACCAAATTAAAAAAAGAAGAATTTAGGCTTTCTATTTTACTCTTCTTCTTTACTATGAATGTTGGAAGTATTTTAGCATTTATCATTAACCAAACCTACCCACTAACAACGCTTTACTCAGTACTAATGGTATTACCATTTGTGGTAATCGGTGCTTTTTTAGGAATGAAAGCAGTACCGCATTTAAATGATAAAATCTTCCAAAGAGTCGTTTCAGTATTACTCTTATTAATGGGAATCAATAGTATCATCAATCTATTCTAAAACCATAAAATATGTTATAATATACCTATGGGGTTGATTATGGATTCGACAGGGTAGTTAGAGCTCGATAAGCATGCCTTGGTTGTGCAAGTAAAAACACTGGTTAAATATAACCGGAAACACAAATTACGCTTACGCAGCTTAAGAAATAAGTTGCGACTACCATCTTTGCCAGTCTACGGGCACTGTTTGGTAGACAGTTTAGTAGACTATACGTAAGAGGCACAGTCTTAGCATCTTACAAGAACACAATAGGACTAGTTAACCTTATGAGTTGTTCATTGCTTGAGGGTTAATGAAATTTCTCAATGAGCTAAGCATGTAGAAAGTTTAGTTTCGGCTATTTTGGACAGGGGTTCAAATCCCCTCAACTCCACCATATAAGAAGCATTGGTTTGATACAATTCGTATCAAGCCTTTTTTTGCTTTAATAAGGGCTTTTTCTTGTTTTCTAACTAGATTTTTGATATGAAAAGTTGCTGAAATCTAAGACGATTTACTATAACTTAATAGTCCTTTACACGATTTGATTGTTTTTTACACGATTTACTTAAATAGTAACTTGTTAAAAAAATAGTGTATTAATCAATTGAAAAGTAAGAAAATGAATATTTTGCATAGTGTGTTCCTTCTAAAACAACATAAATTGCAGGTTTGTTTGGATTATCTTCACAACTAATTTTTATACACCTTGCAATAGTTTTATCAAAATAAGATAAATTTGAGAACTCAATAAAAAATTCATAATCATCTAACAGGTTGTTTGAAAACAAAACATATAAAGAAACATCAAGAGATATCTCTTTTACAACATCAATTTCAAATAATGGTAATCTTGTAGAGTACCTTCTTCCTATAAAACATAATTCTTGAATATTACTAGCTTTTCTTATGAAGGGGCTGTATTTCTTCACGATATCACTCCTTTGTAGTATGTTAACTCTACTAACGCCATAAAGCAACAATTATATTAAATCAAAAACGTTAGACAAAACTATTGTTTTTTAATATAAGTGGACTGCTATGAAAAAGTGGGACACATTAGGTACAATCTAAATAAAAGATTATAATAAAATCATACAAAGGAGCAGAAACAATTTTATAGGACAATCAATAAATGCGTTAAGCAACAGGATCGAGATGTAAATTTTGTGGTTTTTCTAATTTATTGAAAATAAGGATCTTCATTATTATTCACTTTGCGTAATAATTTAAGTATAAATGCTAATTATAGGACGTATACGCTCTGTTTCTATTTATATATTGATGATAAAATGAGACCATTAAGAAGTATAAAAAAATCAAATGGGGAGAAAATTTAATATGTTTAGAAAAAAATCACTAGACGACAAAAAGATTCTTGTTTTAGTAAGATTACTTGATGCAAGTAAGAAGTTTCTAGTTTTTTTGGCTTTATTTGGACAAGTTTTTAGTTTAGTGCCTTGGAGTTCATTTCAAACACAGGCTATATCAGAAACAAACCAAGAATTCATATCAACAGATGAATCCAAGCTGTTTAAGAATCAAGAAATAGATCCTTCATTAGTTCCTATTGATACTGAAGATGTCTCAATGAGAACAGAAACAGAGAAGTATTTTAGGAAAATAGATGGAACGTACGAAGTTGCAATGTATGCTGATGCCGTTCATTATCAAAAAGATGGGAAATGGGAAGATATCGACAACAGTTTAAACGATTTAGGTGATGATCTTGAAAATAAGGCGAATAAGTTTAAAGTTAAATTCCCTAAATCCCTCAATGATAATAAGCAAATTAAATTATCTTATTCAGATTATCAAATTAATTGGAACATTATGAATATCAACTCAACAGATATTCAGTATATAAGTAGCAATAATGAATCAACAGACAAACGTGAACTTAGTAATATTAATCAATCTGTTTTATATCAAAATATTCAAAATAGTGTTGATATTGAATACATTCTTTCTGGTAGTCAAGTCAAAGAGAATATCATATTGAATGAATACATTCCGAATTATAGTATAACATTCGAGTATAAATTAAAAGATTTAAATTTGGTTAACAATGAAGGAACTATTGAATTTGTTAATGAGCTTGAAGAGCCAGTTTTTAGTTTCGCTGATATGTTTATGATATCTTGCAATAATGATGTTTCATATGACATAAATGTTCAATTTGTTGAAACTGGAAATAAGACATATGAAATAACTATAACTGCTTCAGATGATTGGCTTAAGACAGCAAATTACCCAGTAATTATTGATCCTACCATCACTAGTTCAACAACGACCATGAACATTTATGATACTTATACATCTGAAAGTCAACCATCAACTAATTTCAGCACATCAACAATAATGATGTTAAGTGCTGTTTCGAGTACAGATGAATATAGGGGGTTACTATATTTTAAAATTCCAAGTTCAGTGATGAGTCAAGTCATTATTTATACACATCTAGCATTGACTAAACTATCAGTAACATCTGGAAGTCAACTTAATATTTATAAGAATACAACAAGTTTTAGCAGCTCAACAGCTACATGGAATAATTCACCCGCTTATGATTCTAGTGTAGTTGATTACTATACTGTCAACTCAAATAGTCCTTTTATTTTCGATGTAACAGAACCTGTTAAAGAATGGCAATCATCTGGAATTAGTGTTGTTCCTGGGTTTACAATAGCACTTGATGAATGGTATGGTGCAACTAATGTGGTATACCAAATGGGTACTTCCACAGCAAGTTACAGACCTTTGGTTACCATAGGCTATGAGGAACCATCTGGACTAAAGGATTATTGGACATATACTTCACAAGATGCAGGTATGGTTGGTCAAGGATATATTAGTGATTACACTGGGAATTTAACATGGGTTAGAAACGAGTATGCACTTGAAAATGAATACATGTCAATGACATTGAGCTTTTTTCATAATAATCATAAACGATCTTCAAATATTGGTTATGGCGATGGGTGGAGAACAAATTATAATGTTCAGCTGATTTTGGATACATCAATTAACAAGTATTACATGCTTAAACCAGATGGCAATAAAGTATACTTCGCGAATGAAATTTATGAATCATTATATTATGGGCATGTAAAATATACTTCAATTGCTGAAGATGGTTCAAGAATGTTATTAGAAAGAAATACTTATTATGGTAGTTTCCAAAGTACAAAGATTACAACAAAGTCTGATTTAGAGTATAATTTCAGTTCAATTGGAAGACTAACTACCATTAGGAATGTTCAAAATAATAATTATTTAAGAGTATATTATATAGATTCTTCATCACAGATGATAGATTACGTTACAGATGAGGCTTTAAATAAAATTGAGTTCACTTGGTCAGGTAATAGTTTAACTTGGACACAATTAATGCTCAAACAAAATGATGGATCTTATAGAGAAGTAGAGCGAAAAACATATCATTACGATGCTTATAATAATATAGATTATATAGAGCAAGGATTTAGATATGGAACATATATGAATACAAGCATGGTATATGATAATACACTACACTACTATTTTGATAGCAATAATAGATTTATCAATGCTTATAATGAAACGGATAATTTTAAAATCGAATATACTTATGACATAAAGAACAGGATCAACAACATAAAAACAACAGATAGTGGACTAAATTTAAGCAACACAACCGTTACTTATGAAAATGGAAAGACGACCTATTTAGACTATAGAGGAAATCATGTATATTATCATTTTGATAATTATGGTCATACAATTAATATTAGTGATGATTATGGAAATAGCACATATTACCAATATAGTGGGTTATTTACAACAGTTTTTAATGACGAATCATATTTAAATGGATATGAATTAATTAATCAAACACCTAACTATTTGTGTAATAATCAATTAATAGAAAGCTCAGATGTTATGAAGCAACAACAAAATCCAATCAATAATCATGGATTTGAAGAAAGCACAACTGGATGGTTTAAGTACCTTGGAACAGATGGTGTGATCTCCTTTGATAATGATGAATCGATGTTAGGTGACTATTCTCTATCAATAACAAAGAACACATCCATTGTTTATGCATACCAAAATGTTTATTTGAAAGCTGGTAGTTATACAATACAAGGATGGATTAAACATGCTGGAATTGCTCCAGGTGCATATATTGACATAACAGGTGAAACGTCACAAGGAACAATACAAAAGATTTATAGTTCTGACGGATGGACAAAATATCAATTAACATTTACAATCAGTTCCGCACGTACTATTACAGTTAAACTTATGAATGATACTGTTTCTACAGCATACTTTGATAATGTGCAAATTATTGAAGGTTTTATTGATACCATTGAAGGTTTTGTTGATGCTAGATATAATGCAATATTGAATAACTCTTTTGAAACAGGTACAACAAGTTGGATTACGAGTGGCGCATATGGAACAACAATAAATGAAACAGGTGTGATGGAAGAAATATTAGGGGAAAAAGCAATTTATATTTCTGGCGATGGAGCATCAAGGAAATACTTCAAACAGAATATTTCTAATTTAGTTACTCACGGTGAAACCTATATGATTGGTGGTTGGGCAAAAGCTGATGCAGTTCCTAATAATGGATATTATGTTAGTAGTTTCCCACAAAGAGATGGAAGATTTTTTGGTTTATATATAACAATTGATTGTGTACCAGCTGATTATGGTGACCCTGGGACACCTTATCAGATGAAACTGTATTTACCTTTCAACTCATCAATTGAAGATTGGCAATATCAAATGAGATCTATAGATATTCCTCAGTTTGCAGTAAGTGTTACATTATATGGAGAATATCAAGGAGAAGGAACTGCCTATTTTGATAATATTCAACTATATCATGACAAAATGAGCACATCATATGGATACGAAGCAACAACTGGTAATTTAACAGCTATCAATGATTCAGATGGTTCACAAACTGAACTAAGCTATGATACTAGTGATCACCTTATTTCAATTACCAAAAATGATCATACTGTAGATATTGAAAGAACTGGAACATATTTAGTTGAAGAGGTATCAAAAACCAATGTTCGATCACTATTTGTGTATGATTCAAATACGAAGCAAATTATTGAGACATATCTTGGTTACGATAAGGATGTCCAAACACAAGATAAGTGGTTTAAAACATCTACAACATATACATCAGATGGTCAATATATAACTTCAATTACAGATGAATTTGGGAACATACGCTCATCTTATACTGATCAAACAGTTGGTTTGGTAACAAATATTATTGATGCACTAGGTAATTCACAACTCTTTATATATGATGAATTTGGTAATTTAGAAACCACACAAAATACAGATTTGGTAACAGGAGCGACTATCAATAGTTCATATGTTTACGATTCTGATGGAAGACTATGGAAAATCAATAGAGATGGTTTTACATATGAATTTGTCTATAATTCACTAAGTCAGGTTACAACCATTAAAGTTGCGGGGCTAGCTTTGTTAATAACCGATTATGTTGAAGATATTGAAGGTAGCACATATTATACTGATAAAATAAATCAACAAACATATGGAAATGGTGACAATTTTACATTTACATATACTAAAGAAAATAAAATTAAAACCATTAGTTTTAACGGAAGTATACGATTCGAATATGAATATGATGCTAGTGGGAAATTAGCAATTTATAAAGATATCTATAATAATAATATCTATTTTTATTCTTATGATTTAGCTGGAAGAATCAAAAAGATTACAGATAAAGATGGGAATGAAATTAGTTATGGTTATGACTCTTCAGGAAAAGTTGCTAACTACAGTTATAATATAAGTGGAATTTCCCGTGGATTATATTACCATTACAGCTCATCAACAGAAGAATATGAGTACACATCATATAATATTGGATCCACTAATGTTAGAAAGAACTATAATTATGATGCTGATTCACTTAGGAGATTAAATAATATTGAATTGGTAATTGGGACAAACACAATAACTAAAATATTCAATTATGATGATTCTCAAGTTAATTCAAATATGGGAAACGCCACAGATCGAATTTATTCAATAACCTATCAAAAAAACGATTATTCTCTTTATGAACATATATACACTTACGATGGAAACCATAATATAATAAAAATCGAAGTTAAAGATTTTGATAGTAGTATTCCTGTTGACTTATATTATTACGTTTATGATGGTTTTAATCAACTCATAAGAGAAAACATTAATGTTAATATTATGCGTGATGGGCAATTCTCCAAAACTTATGTTTATGTTTATGATACTCAAGGGAATGTTACAAATATAAAAGAATATAATTACACCTTAGGTACTGTCCCAGTTACTCCACTTAATGAAAAAAGGATGAAATATGAAAATACTTGGGGAGACCAACTTTCGAAAATTGAATATTACGTAAATGGAACATTAAGTTATTATCAAACCCTTTCCTATGATAATAGTGGGAATGTTACAAATATTACTGATACACGTTCTTCATATTTAACCAAAAATTACTATTGGGATGGAGAAGATTTACATAGAATTACACAATATACTTCATCCTATACTTACAAATTCAATGATCAAGGAATCAGAACAGAGAAGAATGTCAATGGAATAATAACTAGATACACCCTTGATGGCTTGAGGGTCCTTGTAGAAATATGGGGTAATAATACGATTTACTATACATATGATGTTGATGGCACTTTACTTAGTATGAACTATAATGATAACGAATATTTCTATATAACAAATTTACAGGGAGACATCATAGAACTTGTAGATATAAGTGGAAATACTGTGGTAAAATACAAATATGATGCTTGGGGAAATATAGTATAT
The DNA here is from genome assembly GCF_043951795.1 of Liberiplasma polymorphum. Taxonomy (NCBI): domain Bacteria; kingdom Bacillati; phylum Mycoplasmatota; class Mollicutes; order Liberiplasmatales; family Liberiplasmataceae; genus Liberiplasma; species Liberiplasma polymorphum. The sequence goes on from NZ_JBIOAG010000016.1 coordinate 29,064, forward strand.
CAGTCAGGTGGTACTTTAGCAGATATTAATCCATATCGTTACCGTGGATATCGTTTTGATGAAGAGTCAGGGCTGTATTATCTGAACAATAGATATTATAATCCTGAGATAGGAAGATTTATAAGCGCTGATAATGCATCATACTTGGATACCAGTAACCCTCTTGGATTAAATCTTTATTCATATTGTGCAAATAATCCTGTTGCTAATGATGATGCTGACGGACATTTTCTAAATGCTATTGTAGGTGGGATTGTTGGAGGTATTTGGGGTGGTATTAATGCTGCAATGCATGGCCAAGATTTTTGGGCTGGAGCGGCTCATGGAGCAGTTGTTGGTGCAGTAGCTGGGTTAGTTGTAGATCTCTCAATTGCAACTTGTGGGACTTTTGGTATTGTTGCTGCTGCAGCCTTTGCTGGTGTTGGTGGATTTGCAGTGGGATTTTTAGGAGATGCTTCTGCACAAATGATTTTTCAGCATAGAAGCTGGAAACAAGTAGACAGAAATCAAGCAGCAGTTACTGGAGGTATTACAGCGGTTGTAAGCGTAGTTACATTCGGACTAGGAGCCGCAGTGAATTATAATATGACGGGTCAAATATCTGCAAAATTACTTGGTAGTCTAAAATCTAATCTTGGAACATGGCTATTTTCAGCTGTTGTGGCACCTTCATACACGGGTTTAACCCAGCTTCCTAGCCTTACGGATTAACTAAACTGATAACATAAAATAGAAGGAGCAATAATTATGAAATCTAAACATGTTTTTTTCACTAGTATGTTCTATGTAATAGGCTCTATTATACTATTATTAGTTTTTAGTGCTAGCAGTGTTTTCTTGATTATAATGGCAATCGTATATAGAAATACGGATCCACAAAATGGGAGTACGATAATTTCATCTATTGTTTTTACATTGATTACTTGTTTCACGATCTATTTTTTGGGCAAAAGCATGTTTCAATGGACTATCATTGACAAAAAGTATATCAAATCAAGAAATCTCTTTAAAACCATACGTGAAACGCATTGGCGTGACATAAAAGAAGTAGCTCTTGTTAAGTTCAATCTTGGGGGAGCAGGAACAGCGGTTAAATGGTTAGTTCTAAAAGATAAAGATGAGGATATTAAACAATATAATGGATTGATGAGCAAAGATACATATATCACGATTAGGTACTCTAAAAGAGCGGTTAGAGTGATTCGAGAGAATTGGAATGAGAAAATCACTAATCTTGATGATTGAATTGGACTGAATAGGGTAAATACAACAGTCATTTTTGATATTTTTCATTGCCTCTAAAAAAACATTTTAGTTAAGCCGTAATTCAGGGGTGCGTAAAAAAACTCAAGGGTGCGTAAATTCTCACTAGGGGTGCGTAGATTTTTGATAGGGGTGCGCAATTGTATTAAAATAGGTTACACAACCCATATAAGAAGCATAGGTTTGATACAATTCGTATCAGGCCTTTTTTTGCTTTAATAAGGGCTTTTTATCACTTTAACGAGTAAAATTTAATGTTAAAAGCAACCAAATATAAGGGTTAAAATATTGGATCGATATTAGGCTTACACGATTACAAGTGAATTTACACGATTACAAGTGAATTTACACGATTTGAATGGTTTTTACACGATTACGTATACAGCACTTATAAATATGTTATAATTTTAATAAGACGAAACTTGAAATGAATTTATTCAATAATTAAGAAGAGGATGAATAAAAAATGGGTGAAAAAGGTTATGTGTACGTACTTACAAACGCTAGTTTTAGAGATGATTGGGTAAAAATTGGTAAAAGCAAAAGACTTCCAGAAGTAAGGGGTAGAGAACTTTATAACACTGCAGTTCCATTACCATACGAAATTTATGCTACATTACAAACAGATAAGTTTAACGAAGCTGAACGCATGATCCATAGAGTATAGACAGAATCTCAGATTTAAGAATAAATAAAGGACGTGAGTTTTTTAATATCGATCCTGAAGCTGCATATGAAATATTAGCTGACATAAAGGAATTATTAGGTGATGAAGCGGTCTTAGAATTAAAAGGAGATAATGTTGAAGTTGCAAAAGAAGAACGCAAAGGATCAAAAAGAAAAGTTAGTCAACGATTTGATTTTTATTCAAGAGGACTTAAAGACGGGGATGTTATTCACTTTGTTGTTAATGAGAGTGTTTCTGCAATAGTTGCAGGAAATAGACATGTTTTGTTCGAAAATGAGCAATGGCTGCTCTCGCCACTTGTTAGGGAACTGCATACAAGAATGGGCAACGTTAACTCAAGCGGGGCGTATCAAGGACCAGCCTATTTTACATCTAACGGACTAAAATTAACTGAGTTACCAGTAATTAAGGAATAATTTATATTATTAAACAAAACACTTTTTATTTTTAAAAGTTACTGAAGTCAAAGTTTTCTTTCCCAGAGAATAAATCTTTATACAATTCTAGGAAATATAATTATTAATAATTAAATCAAAGTTCTCAAAATGTTATAAACATGTTATAATTATAAGAGGTGAAGAAAATATATGAACTATACCTTTATGGTTAAAGAATTAAGAAAAAAAATGCTGGTTTCGCAACAAGAATTAGCGAAAATTCTTGATGTTTCTTTTGCAACTGTCAACAGATGGGAAACTGGTAGGACTGAACCTTCAATAAAAGCAAAGAGGAAATTAATTCCTCTTTTTGAAAAATACAATATGAAAGTTAAGGAGTAGAAGAATGAGTGAGTTAAAGAAAATGGAATTGCTTTGGGACGATGATCTGATTGATGTTACATCAGATGCCAATTTTATTTGGAGTATAGCAAGCAAATTACGTGGGACTTACATGCCAGATAAATATGGTGATGTTATTATTCCTATGACTATTTTGAGAAGATTTGAATGCGCGCTTCATCCAACAAAAGAAAAAATTCTCAAATTATATGGCGAAAACCAATCATATCCAGCTCTAATCTTTGAAAAAGAGACAGGATATCAATTCTACAATACTAGTGATTTTAGTCTAAAAAAATTATGTAACGAGTCTGACAAACTTGCTGAGAATTTTAAATATTATATCGAAGGATTTTCTGCAAACGTCCAAGACATTATGAAAGAACTCGATATAATTTCTCATATAGAAAAAATGGATAAAGGTGGATGTTTGCTTACTATTGTTAAAGCTTTTTCTGAACTAGATTTGAACCCTGAGACCTATGATTCAATCAAAATGGGATACATATTTGAAAACTTGATTGGTAGGTTTTTTCAAAACGTGGATGCAGGTCAATATTACACAGGTAGAGACATTATTAAATCTTTGGTTTCAATTTTAACAGCTGAGGGTAGTGACGATATTTTTGAAGACCACAAAGTTATTACCGTTTGTGATCAAGCATGTGGAACTGGAGGTATGCTTTCCACAACTTATTCATATTTGAAGCATGTGAATCCAAGTGCTGATGTTCGATTGTTCGGACAAGAATTTATGGGCCAATCATTTGCAGTTGGACTAGCAGAAATGCTTATTAAAGGTCAGGATGCGCGTAATTTCAAACACGCAGACACTTTTAAAGAAGATTGCTTTAAAAACAAAAAAATGAGATTTGTAATAGAAAATCCTCCTTTTGGAACTCCATGGAGTGGAAAAGATGCAAAAGAAGGACAAGAAAGAGCTGTCAAAGATGAATATAACAAGGCAGCTACTGGCAACTCTCGTTGGGGAGCAGGTTTGCCAGCAGGTGGTGATTCTCAGTTAATCTTTATGCAGTCAGCAATTGATAAGATGGATGACAAAATTGGTCGTGCTGCGATTATTCAAAATGGATCTCCATTATTCGCTGGGAATACATCATCAGGTGAAAGTCAGATTAGAAAATGGATGCTAGAAGAAGACTTAATTGAAGCTATAATCGCCCTCCCAACTGATTTATTTTACAATACGGGTATTCAGACATATGTATGGATTCTCTCAAAAAACAAAAGCGAAATCAGGAAAAATAAGATTCAGTTAATCGATGCTTCAGACATATATCACAAATTAAGAAAATCTATCGGAAATAAAAAGAATGAGTTGACACCTAAAGATAGAAAACGAATAACAGAACTATATGTAAATTTTAAAGAAAATGATCTGGTGAAAATTTACGACAAAGAAGAATTTATATATCGCGAATATGTAGTTATGCAACCACTTCAAAGAAGTTATGCTATTACAGAAGAAAGAATAAACAATATGATATTAAAAGGTACTTTATCTTCAATTTATGATGAAGCTAAAGTATATGAATATGAGAACAGCCTCGAACCACTCGATACTAAAACAAAAAAGAAACTTCAAAATTTTTACAACAACAGATCAGTATATTTTTCTATATTGGATCATTTGAAAACTAACATATCTGACAAGATTTACTATAAAGTTTCGGATTTTGAAAAACAAATTAACATTATTATGGCTAGTTTTGACAAAAAAATAGTATCCAAAGTTATTGAAGGTTTATCACAGTTAGATAAGAAAGCTGAAATTCAAAAAGATAAAAAAGGTAGAATAATATACGATAAAGATACAAAGGATATCGAGATTGTAAAAATAAATGAAAATATAATGGCTTACATGGAGCGAGAAGTACTACCTCATATTCCGGATGCAAAAGCTTTTTTTGAAGAAAATCTGACAGCAAAAAACAGAACCATAAAAACTGGGGCAGCAATCCCTTTCAATAGATATTTTTATAAATATCAATTATCGGAGTCAAGCGAAGTACTATCAAAAAAACTAATAAAAATCGAGAATTCAGTTAGAAAAATGATAGATGAATTATTTGAGGAGTAAACATATGAATAATTTAAAATCTATAAAACTCAAATATGTTTTTGAGGATATTTTTAAAGGTAGGACTCCGTTATATGATGATGAGCCTAACGACTATATAATTTTCGGACAAAGAAACAACACAAAAAAAGGATTTAGTTTTGATAATTGTAAGTATGCTAATGAAAAGTTTTACAATATGAGTGGGAAAAAAGAATTTTTAAGATATGGTGATATCGTAATTAATAGTTTAGGTGGTGGAACATGTGGTAGAGTGGGTTTTTTTGATTTAAACGATACTTCAATATTAACGGATGGTATACCATATATATTAAGAAAAAAAATTAATAGCAAATATATATATTACATTTTATATACAATGCAAAGTGATTTAGAGCAACTAGCACTCGGTGCGACAAACCAATTGTCATTAAAAGATTTAGATATTTTAAACTACAGTATTGATATTAACGAAGACATAGATAAACAAAGAGAGATAGTAGATTATTTAGATATCAAAACAAAAATAATTGAAAATATAGATTATCAAGTTTCTAAGCAAATTGAAGTTTTGGAACTATATAAAAGATCAATGATAATTGAGACTGTTACAAAAGGGAATAAGAAAGGTGTCGAGATGAAGAATAGTGGAATAGAATATGTTGGAAATATTCCAAACTACTGGAATGTGCATCCGGTTTACTATTATTTCACTGAAGGCAAATCAAAAAATAGAGCTTTATTAGAAGACAATCTTTTATCCTTAAGCTATGGCAAAATTGTCAGGAGAGATATAAACACTAATGATGGACTATTACCATCAAATTTTTCTACATACAATGTAGTAAATAAAAACGATATTATAATTCGACCAACTGATTTACAAAATGATAAAAAAAGTCTTAGAACAGGGCTTGTTAAAGAAAAAGGAATCATAACTTCAGCATATATTGACCTTGTACCAAAAAAAGATACTTATTCAAAATATTTTCACTATTTACTTCACGCATACGATCTGATGAAGGTCTTTTATAATATGGGGAACGGTGTAAGATAAGGCTTAAATTTTGGTGAGTTCAGTAAAATACCTCTTTTGGAACCACCGTTATCTGAACAGAGACAAATTGTTGACTATCTAGATAAAAAGTGCAGCATAATTGATTCAATAATTGAAGACAAAAAGAATCAACTTGAAGTGTTTCTAGAGTATAAAAAAACAGTTATTCATGAATATGTAAGAGGGATAAAGGGGGTTGTTTTATGAACAGAATAATCACAGAAAAGCAATACCAAAGGTACATCATTGATTATTTAAAACAAAATAATGATTACATTGAGAGAAGAGATACTAATTTTGATCGTTATTACTCTATTGATAAAGAACTTTTGTTCAACTTTTTAAATGATTCTCAGCCTGATGAAATAGCAAAACTAAAGAAAACCTATAAAGACAGATATGAAGAAACTCTAATAAATTTTATTAATAATAAGATTACAAGTTCTAAATCATCTTTAATAGAAACATTAAAAAATGGAATAGAACTTTCTAATGTTAAGTTAAGACTAATGTATACGAAACCAGCAACAATTTTCAATAAAGATCTAAATAAGAAATATGAAATGAATATATTCTCTGTTGCTGAAGAAATTTATTCAAAGGAAAATGAAAGAATTGATCTTGTGATTTTCTTGAATGGTTTTGCTATAATTTCTTTTGAACTTAAATGTAATGCTTCAGGACAAAATTATGAAGATGCAGTTACACAATATAGAACAAATAGAGATTATAAATCAAGATTGTTTTTATTTAAAGCAGGATGTATCGTAAATTTTGCTATGGATTTAGAAGAATGTCATATGACAACAAAACTTACCGGCTATTCAACATACTTTTTACCATTTAATAAAGGCAATGGAGAAGGCATAGAAGCAGGTAAGGGAAATCCATTGAATAGTGAAGGTTTTGGTGTTTCTTATATTTGGGAGGATATTCTAAAAAAAGATAACTTAATCGAAATAATTTCAAAATTTGTTTTTATTGAAAGAATTGAAAAAGAAGATCCAAGTGGGAAAAAAAGTCTAAAAGAAACTATAATTTTTCCTAGATATCACCAACTTGATTGTATTCGTAAAACACTTAATGATGTTATTGAAAACAAAACAAATCGGAATTATTTAATCCAGCATAGTGCTGGTTCTGGAAAAACATACACTATAGCTTGGTTAGCACATAGATTATCATCGTTTCATGACAAAGACAGCAAAATAATTTATGACAATATAATCATAATAACAGATAGAGTGATAGTAGATAGACAACTTCAAAAAGCTGTGAGTTCTATTGAGCACAAAGTTGGATTAATCAAAGTTTTAGACGATAATTGTACATCTAAAGATTTAAAAGATGCACTTGAAGGTAACACGAAAATAATCGCCACGACAATACAAAAATTCCTTTATGTTGCCGATATAGTAAAGGGTTTAAAAGACAAAAGTTTCGCAGTCATTATTGATGAAGCACATTCATCAACAGCTGGAAAGGATATGGCTGCAGTGACTAGAGCATTAGGATCAGATATAAACTATGAAGATGATTCTTTTAATATGGATGCTGAAGACATTATTACTGATGAAATTTGTAAACACGGAAAACAAGACAACGTTTCAATGTTTGCATTTACAGCAACACCAAAACCAACTACTCTTGCAATTTTTGGTCATATAAACCCTACTGGTTATTATGAGTCTTTCCATTTGTATTCGATGAAACAAGCGATAGAAGAGGGGTTCATTTTGAACGTTCTTCAAAACTTCACTCCATATCAAACTTTCTATAAAATTAACAAAGCTATTGAGAATGATCCCAAACTTAAGAGCAAAGCAGCAAAAAAGAAAATTGCTAGATTTGCAATGTTGCATGAAACAAATATAGTTCAAAGAATAGAGATAATTATTGAACATTTCAGAAATGGAGTGTTGCGAGATCAACCTTGGGCAAAAGGAATGGTAGTTACGGGTTCAAGAGCAGAAGCTATAAAATACTATGATGCATTTATAAAATATGTTGATGAAAAAGGTTATAAAGATGTTCACCCTTTAGTTGCTTTTTCAGGGAAAATCTCTGAAAAACAATTAGGAGTTTCAGATGATAATGAAAAGTATTTTACAGAATCTTCAATAAATGGGTTTAGTGAAATTCACACGTCTGACAAATTTGATAAAGAAGACTACCAGGTTTTATTAGTTGCTAATAAATACCAAACGGGATTTGATCAGCCCAAATTATCAGTCATGTACGTATTAAAGAAGCTCAATGGTATTTCCGCAGTTCAAACGCTTTCTAGATTAAATAGAATATATCCTCCTTATCAAAAGAAAACATTTATTTTAGATTTTGTCAACTCAATTGATGACATACAAAAAGCTTTTGAGCCCTATTATGCATCAACTATACTTTGTAATACCGTTACACCTGAATTAGTTTATGAAATAGATGCGAAAATTGATAGTTTCAACTTATTCACTTTAGATTCAGCTATAGATGCAAACGAATTATTTTATTCAGAAAATTATACAAAGAAACAAAAAGAGGAGAAAATTACATTTTTGCTCTCTAAATCAAAAAAACAGTTTGATTTACTTGAAGAAAATGATCAAAGAGAACTATATTTCACACTGAGAAAGTTTATTAGATTCTATGAATTTCTGCTTCAGGTTTCTTCATTCAGTGATATTGATTTGCATAAAAAGTACAATTTTATAGTTTGGTTATTGCCATATTTAAAAATTGGAAAATCAGGAAATGGTTTCGATCTTAAGGGTATGATTGATGCGAGTAACTTCTATCAGAAAAAGGGAGAAGAGTTTAAAGTCAAACCTTTAGATAAAGATCCTTATGTGAATTTACCGACAGCAGATATTTTTAACTTGACCGAAGATGAAGAACAAAGGCTTTCAGACATAATCAATGAAGTGAACAGTAGAACTGGTAAATCATTTGATAACGATGTTGCTTTAAAAGCAGCTTTACAGATTAAGGATTTATTAAAGAAAAATCCAAATATAATTGCAAGTGCAAGAGTAAATCCTATCAATGATTTTGAGTTTTCATTTTATTCTGGTATTGATGATGCTCTAGTAGATGGATTACAACAAAATCAAGATTTCTTTACTATGCTCTTAAACAACAATGATCTGAAGAAAGAAGTCCTAGGGATTTTTCTTAAAGGTATATATGATGATCTTAAGAGTCCTAGTAATGAGTAGTACGGAGGATTTATGGAACAGAAAAGACATAATAATCTTGAGGAGATAATACTGTACAAAAATATTAGATTGATCCAAACTGCACTACATATATTTATAGTAAAAAAAAAGTTATATGGATCAGAAGATGAATATAAAGATTCGATATTTTTACAAAACATAAGCCCAATAATTAAAAGCTTCAGAGCTAATCTGTTTCGAGGAGAAAAAAATGAAGTCTTTATAGATTTGCTACTGACAGTGGCAACAACAACTAGGAATTCTATCGGAATAGAAACAGTCCATGAAGGGATGTTTACCTTTAGATTATCTTGCATTTTGGATCAAGGCATTAAAAATCTTCGGATTTTAGACCTGGGATATGGCGACAAATTAAGGCCGTTCAATAAGAAAAAAAGCTTAAATCAGGACTTAACTCCCTATATATATTATGAAAACTATGAGGAAGAGGCATCTGATTTTCTAAAAAGTTATTGCCCAGAAGCACTATTAGATCCTATTCCACTTCCAGTAGACGATATTATCACGAAAATGGGCTTGAAAAAAGTCAATGCAATTCTAGAAGAAAATGTTAGGGGAATGATCAGTTTCAAGAAATCAAAAGTGTTACAAACCGATTATATATCTGACGGTTGCCTTGCTAGAGAAATAGAAATAGATGCTGGTACAGTCGTTATTGGAGAGAACCTACTATTGAAGAGTGGTATTGGAGCTTATAATAATACATTGATTCATGAATGTTTACATTGGCACCTTCACAGACCGTATCAAGAACTTCAAATTCTTCTAAACAAGGGAACAGCTATGATAATCAGTCCTTCAGATGATGAAATGGACAATCATAAAGAAAGAATATACAAGGACGTATTTCACATTGAGAATCAAACACGACATTTAACTCCTCTTGTTTTAATGCCAAAAGAATCTTCAATATCTAAATTTGAACAACTTATTTTTAAATATCGCGATGAGTATGATATCAAATCTACTGGAATTATATATAAAGCTGCATTGAAGGAGTTTGCTGAGTTTTTCAATGTATCTATAGAATCTGCAAGAATTAGACTACACTCACTAGGATATACCGAAAACTTGTATAAAAACACGTTGGATTATAATTCGGATAGTAAAAATGTCAGATTTATTAGTCGTTGGGATTATGAAAGATTATTAGAGTCTGATGTCAAATTCAATATGTTGATCAACAAGAAAATTGTTGAATATATAGATGGATATGTTGTTATTAATACAGCACCATTTGTCATTAAAAGTGAATATGGACAAAAAATAACAAACTATGGGCTTCGACACATCAGGGAGTGTACATTAAGCTTTGAAATTAGCAAAAACAGGAATGTGGGATTTAGAAAAAGTAATCCTGCAGCTTTTGCTTTGCTATATCATGAACTCAATGCATCTTCCATACAAATAAGCATGAATAATAACCAGCTTGAACTTATATTAAAAGCATATAAAAACACTAAAGATAAAGAGAAGAAAAAAGCTTTTTTTGTAGATTTTAGATTTTCTGAGACAAAGTATAGATTTAGTGAGTATCTTCATATTATTATGGAAAGACATAATATTTCTGTTAACCAACTTGTAATTAGTAGTAATCTAAGTCAATCATTGATTAAAAAGTACCGTGCAATGACTGAAATCACTTATACACTTGAGGCAACGTTGGCAATCTGCGCGGGATTAAAATTATATCCTTATGAATCACTTAATTTACTTTCATTAATGGGTTGGGACTATGAAGGATTAATTCGTCGTGGTGTAAAACCTTTGGATAAGTATAATCATTATTATTATTTAATTACTCAAGAATATGATTCTGGTCTTGATAAGTGGAATGAGTATTTATCCGAAAACGGTATAAAAGACCTCCCGT